>JACCSE010000149.1 GCA_013813145.1 Gemmatimonadales bacterium | reverse complement strand
TCTCGCTGGACGTGATCTATCATCTCACCGAGGACCACGTGTACCACCGGTACATGGAGCACCTGTTCGGCTCCGCTGAGCGCTTTGTGATCATCTACTCCAGCGATGTCGAGGCGCCCTATCCCCAACCGCACATTCGGCACCGCCACTTTTCCAATTGGGTTCCGCGGCACCGCCCGGACTGGCGGCTCGTGCGCCGTGTCCCCAACCCGTACGCCGTATCACCCGATCACCGGTCCGGCTCTTTCGCGGACTTCTTCGTGTTCCAACGCGCCTAGATACGCTCCCCCCTCGGCGCTCTCCACCTCGCAAACGCATCCCCCCCTCGGCAAGGATTCCCAACCACGATGAGAAGGCTCGTCATCGATCAGACCGTCGTGAGCGACGATTCGGAGTGTTACGTCATCGCCGAAGTGGGTCACAATCACCAGGGTGACGTCACGAAGTGCAAGGAATTGTTCCGGGTCGCCAAGGAGTGCGGGGTGGATGCGGTCAAGCTGCAGAAGCGGGACAACCGCGCGCTGTACACCCGCGCCATGTTCGACAAGCCTTACGACAACGAGAACAGCTTCGGGGCGACCTATGGCGAGCACCGCGAGGCGCTCGAGTTCGGTCGGGACGAGTACCTCGAGCTGCAGCGGTTCTGCCGGGAAATCGGCCTCACTCTCTTCGCGACGGCCTTCGACGAGCCGAGCGCCGACTTCCTGGCCGCGTTGGACATGCCCGCCTACAAGATCGCCTCGGGAGATCTCAAGAGCCTACCGCTGGTCCGGCGCGTCGCCGCCATCGGCCGGCCGATGATCGTGAGCACCGGCGGCGCCACCCTCGAGGACGTCATCCGGGCGTATGACGTCATCATGCCGATCAATCCGCAGCTCTGCTTCCTGCAGTGCACCGCCGCCTACCCGGCTTCCCCCGAAGACTTGAATCTCCGGGTCATCGCCACCCTCCGGACGCGGTTCCCCGAGTTGGTCGTAGGCTTGTCCGACCACGAGAACGGCATCGCCATGGCGGTCGCGGCCTACGTGCTCGGCGCGCGAGTGATCGAAAAGCATTTCACGCTCAATCACACCATGAAGGGCACCGACCACGCGTTCTCGCTGGAGCCGATCGGGATGCGGAAGCTCGTACGCGACCTTCGCCGGACGCGCGCGGCGCTGGGGACGGGCATCAAGTGCCCGCTGCCGTCGGAACAAGGGCCGTTGCAGAAGATGGGGAAGAAGCTGGTCGCCAGCCGCGCCCTCGGCGTGGGGCACGTGCTCACCGCCGCCGACGTCGCCATGAAGTCTCCGGCCGACGGCCTTCCCCCCACCTGCCTCGAGCAGGTCGTGGGCCGTACATTGACCCGGCCGCTCCAGCCGGACGACAACATCACCTTCGAGATTCTTGCCCAGGGCGAGGCCGAGTGACCCTTCCGCTCGACGGTAGGGTGGCCGTGGTCACGGGCGCCTTCGGGCGTTTGGGACCGGTCTGGTGCGGGGCACTGCTGGAGGCCGGAGCCACCGTCGTCGGTGTGGACCTGCCCGGCGCCTCGCCGTCGGCCGCCTACGCCGGACTCGAGCGGGAAGGGAGAGACCGGCTTCACACCTTCTCGGCCGACGTCCTGAACCGGAGCTCGTTGGAGGCGGTGCGCGACCGTTGCGAGACACTGGGGACGATCCCCTCGGTGCTGGTCAATAACGCGGGGCTCGACCAGCCACCCGGGCTCGCCGCCACCTACCGCCTGGAGGAGATACCGGTCGAGGTTTTCCGCGCGGTCGTCGAGGTCAATCTTGTCGGTGCGTTTCTGGCCGCTCAGGTATTCGGGGCCGGCATGGTGAGCGCCGGCCGGGGCTCGATCGTGAACATCGGGTCGCTGTACGCTTCGGTGTCGCCCGACGCGCGCTTTTACGACCACCTCCCTACGGATCCGCCCTTTCTCAAGCCACCGGCGTATGGAGCGTCCAAGGCCGGCCTGGTGAATCTCACCCGCTACCTGGCCGCTCATTGGGGGCCTCATGGGGTCCGGGTCAACGCCTTGTCGCCCGGCGGCGTGGAAGGCGGCCAGGACCCGGAATTCAAGCGGAAGTTCGTGGGCCGGGTGCCCCTGGGCCGTATGGCGGCGCCCGAGGATCTTCGGGGGCCGCTTATCTTTCTCGCATCCGATGCTTCATCCTACGTCACCGGAGTCGAATTGCGGGTCGATGGCGGATTCACCTCGTGGTAAATGGCCGCCCGACGGCGGCACCGCCATGGCCGATCTGAGCCTTCCTTCGCTGATCTGCAACTTCATCGATGGCCGGGAGATTCCCGCGTCCGCAGGAGAGCGGTTCGAGAAGCGCTCCCCGTCCGATGGACGTGTCCTGCTCCAGGTAGCGCGGTCCCGGGCCGAGGACGTCCGTGTTGCGGTGGCGGCGGCTCAGAACGCCCAGCCGGCGTGGGCCGGCGCCACCGTGGTGAGCCGGGGTGATGTGCTCCGTTCCATCGCCCTCGGATTGCGAGACCGGCTGGACGAAGTCGCCCGGCTGGTGGTGTTGGAGACCGGAAAATCGCTGAAAGACGCCCGGGCCGAGACCGGTGCCGCGGTCGAGATGGGGATGTTCGTGGCGGGAGAGGGTCGCCGCTACTACGGCCGGACCACCACTAGCGCGGTCCCCCACAAGACGGCGCATACGATACGGCAGCCAGTCGGCGTGGTCGGGCTCATCATCGCCGCCAACACCCCCATCGCCAATGTGGCGTGGAAGGTGTTCCCCGCGCTGCTCTGCGGCAACGCCGCCGTGCTCAAAGCGGCCGAGGATACCCCGCTCAGTGCCTGGGCCTTCGCCCGGATCGCGCGGGAGTGCGGACTGCCGCCTGGCCTCCTCAATGTGGTGCACGGCTTCGGTGAGGAAGCGGGAGCGCCTCTGGTGGAATCGGTCGACGTAGACCTGATCAGCTTTACCGGGTCCACCGCGGTCGGGCGGTACATCGCCCAGGCGGCGGGCGCGCGGCTGGCCAAAGTCTGCCTGGAGCTGGGCGGCAAGAACCCGCTCATCGTATGCGATGACGCCGACCTCGACCGCGCGGTCGAGGCCAGCGTCCTCTCGGCCTTCAGCAACGCGGGGCAACGCTGCGCTGCCGGTAGCCGCATCATCGTCTTCGAGGCGGTTTACCAGGAGTTCCGCGACCGACTGCTCGCGCGAGTGGCCCGGGTCCGGGTCGGCTGTGAGGACGATGACGATTTCGGTCCCGTCATCAACGCGGCCCAACTTGACTCGATGTGCGCGGCGATCGAGGCCGCCCGCCGCGATGGAGTCACGGTGCTCACGGGGGGCAGCCGGCTCACCGGCCCGGGCTACGACGGCGGATACTTTCTCGCGCCCACGCTGCTGGAGAACGCAGCGCCCGACGCCACCATCTCGCGGACCGAGCTGTTCGGCCCGGTATCGGTGCTCTACCGGGTGCGCGATTTCGAGGAGGCACTGAGCCTGGCCCACCAGTCACCCTACGGTCTCACCGCATCGATCCATACGGTCAGCGTTCACCGAGCCATGACCTTCGTGGCCCGGATCCGCTCCGGGGTGGCGGTGGTCAACGGCGCCACCTACGGCAGCGAGCCTCATCTTCCGTTCGGCGGACTCGACGAGTCGGGTACCGGATGGCGCGAGGCCGGCACCGAGGCACTGGACGTGTACTCCGAGTGGAAGACGGTCTACCTGAACTTCGACCCCGGCGCCGTCTGACCGGATGCCGGCTCCCTCCTGCGTCGCGTTGATTCCCGCCCGCGTGGGCTCGAAGCGGGTCCACGGAAAGAACGTGCGGCCGTTGGCGGGTCACCCCCTCCTGGCCTACACGATCGCCGCGGCTCGGGACAGCGGAGTCTTCGGTGCGGTTGTGGTCTCCACCGACGCGCCGGGGATCGCCGACGTGGCCCTGCACTACGGCGCCGAGGTTCCGTTCCTCCGTCCTTCCGAGATGTCGGGCGATCTCTCGCCTGACATCGAGTGGGTGCGCCACGCGCTCGACAGTCTCGAGCGAGCGGGTCGGAGCTGGGATTGCTTCAGCCTGCTCCGGCCGACCAGCCCCTTCAGGAGAGCGGAGACCATCCACCGCGCCTGGCGCCAGTTCGGTGGGGCTCAAGGGATCGATTCGTTGCGCGCGGTGGAGCCCTGCCGCCAACACCCCGGGAAGATGTGGGAGGTACAAGGCGAGCGAATGACTCCGCTGCTCGACGGCGGTCCCACCGATCCCCCCTGGCACAGCACGCCGTACCAGGCGTTGCCCCGGGTGTACGTTCAGAACGCGAGCCTGGAGATCGCCTGGCGGCGCACGGTGACCGAGGCCGCCAGCATCGCCGGCCGCACGGTTCTGCCTTTTTTCACCGAAGGCTACGAGGGATTCGACGTGAACGAGCCGAAGGACTGGTGGTATGCCGAGCATCTGCTGAATACCGGCGAAGCATCGCTGCCGCCGGTTTCGATCGCTCCCTGGATCGCCACCGGCATCCCGTCGCGCTGAATCATGATCACACTACAGTACGTCCCGGCCCAGGAGTTCGCCCGCACCCGGCGGCTCGGCACCGACCCGGTGCTTTCCACGGCGATCTTCGCCACCCTCTGCCGCATCAACACCCTCTACATGATCGCCCGCGCAGGGTCGGGGCACATCGGGAGCAGTTTCAGCAGTCTCGACATCGTGGCCTGGCTTCACCTGCACGAGCTCCGAGGGCTCGAGACGGGGCGGGAGGGCGCGCGTGATCTGTTCTTCTCTTCTAAGGGGCACGATGTCCCGGGTCTCTACGCCGTTTTGATCGGCCTGGAGCGACTTCCCTTCGAGGGTCTTCACCTGCTTCGCCGGCTGGGCGGGCTTCCGGGGCACCCCGACGTGGGTACTCCGGAGATGGTGACCAACACCGGCCCGCTGGGCATGGGAATTTCGAAAGCCAAGGGAATGGTGCGGGCCAATCGGCTGGCCGGCCGGGAGGGGCGGGTCTTCGTCATGACCGGAGACGGCGAGCTCCAGGAAGGGCAGCTCTGGGAATCGCTGGCGGGGGCGGCCCAGGCGCGAATGGGGGAGATCACCGCCATCGTCGATCACAACAAGCTTCAATCCGATACCTGGGTATCGTCGGTCAGCGATCTGGGCAATCTGTCGCACAAGTTCGAGTCCTTCGGTTGGCACGTCGTGCGCAGCGATGGCCACGACCTCGCCGGCTTCGGGGCGGCGCTCGACGCGCTGCGGCCGCTGACCGACCGGCCCAAGGTGATCATCGCCGATACGGTGAAGGGGCGAGGCGTGTCGTTCATGGAGCACACCGCCCTTCCGGATGGCGAGAAGTACTACCGCTTTCACAGCGGTGCACCGGATGACGGGAGCTACCAGCGCGCGGTCGCCGAGCTGATCGGCACCGCCAACCGGCTGCTCGGCGAGGCGAGCGCGGCACCGCTGGTGCTGGAGGGCGCGCCCAAGCCGGCGCGTCCCGACCTGAGCGGCGCCCAACGCCTGGTGCCGGCCTACTCCCGGGCGCTCGTGGGCGAGGCCGAGCGCAACCCGCGTATCGTCGCGTTGGATGCTGACCTGGTGCTCGATACCGGGCTCATCCCCTTCGCCGATCGATTTCCCGACCGCTTCATTGAGTGTGGCATCGCGGAACAGGATATGGTCTCGCAGGCGGGCGGGCTGGCGCTCGCCGGCGCCCTGCCGGTGGTGCACTCCTTTGCCTGCTTTCTCTCGACCCGCGCCAACGAGCAGGTCTATAACAACGCCACCGAGCAGCGCAGAATCGTCTATGTCGGCTCGCTGGCCGGCCTGCTCCCCGGTGGCCCGGGCCACTCGCATCAGTCGGTGCGCGACATCTCGGCTCTGGGAGCGGTGCCGGGCCTCGAGTTGATCCAGCCGTGCTGTGAGGACGAGGTGGCACAGGCGGTGGACTACTGCCTCACTCGGGCAGAGAACAGTTGCTATCTGCGTCTTGTCTCCATCCCTTGTCAGGTGCCTTTCCGCCTACCGGAGACATATCGTCTGGAGCGGGGCCGAGGAGTGGCGGTAACCGAAGGGGCCGACGCGCTCCTTTTCGGCTACGGGCCGGTCATGCTGGCACAGGCGTACGGGGCCGCGCATCTGCTTCGCGAGCGGCACGGGTTGGGGCTCCGGGTGGTGAACCTTCCCTGTCTCAACCTGGTGGACGCGGAGTGGCTCGCCGGCGAAATCGCGGACGTTCGCCACCTGTTCACGCTGGACGACCATTACGTCAGCGGAGGCCAGGGCGAGATGCTGGCTGCGCACATCTCGGAGCTGGGACCCGACGCCGGCACCCGGGTTCACCGATTCGGGCTCCGGCGGATTCCGGCCTGCGGGCAGAACGACGAGGTCCTCCGGGCTCACCGGCTGGACGCCGAGTCGCTGGCCGCGGACATGGCGGCGGCGATGGCCGGAGGACGCCCCAACTGATGCTGGTATTCTGGGACATCGACGGCACCCTGCTCACCACCGGCCGGGCCGGCATCTACGCCTGGCAGGACGCACTGCGCGATGTGAGCGGCGCGAACGCCGATCTGGAGAGCTTCGACACCGCGGGCCACCCGGATTACGGCATCGCCCGCCGGCTCCTGGTCGAGCACGGCGGCATGCCCGACCCGGCGGCCTCGGCGGTTCGGGAGCTGGTCGAGCGCTACGAGCATCACCTGCCGGATGCGCTTCCTCGGCGCGCCGGCCGGGTACTGCCGAACGTGCGGCAGATTCTGGAGGGGCTGAGCCGAGAGCCTGGAGCCCGCTGCCTGCTGCTCACCGGCAACACCAGCCGGGGCGCACGCGCCAAGCTGGAGCACTACCGGCTGGCGGAGTTCTTCAGTGACGGCGCGTTTTCCGATGGAGTGGGCGACCGGATCGCCATCGCGCGCGCGGCGCTCGCGCGGGTGAGTCGCGCGGAGGTGGCAGCCGCGGCTGGATCGGTGTTCGTGGTGGGCGACACGCCCCACGACGTGCGCTGTGGCCAGGCGATCGGCGCGCGGACGGTGGCGGTCGCGACGGGCGACTACGAGGCGGATCGGTTGCAGGCGGCCGGGGCGTGGCGCACGCTGCCCCAACTCCCGCCCGTCACCGAGTTCCTCGCGATGCTGGGGGACCGGGAGCTCGCGACTGATGTCTAGGCCGGCGCTGCTCGCCGCGGCCCCGTTCCCGCTCACCCTGCGGAACTTCGTGCCCACCGGGCTCGCCGGGGAGCTGGAGCGCAGCGTCGGAATCCAGGTGCACTTCGTATCGCCGTACCCCCAGCCCGAGTTTTCCGACGGGACGGGCGGCTCCTATCCCAATCTGCCGGTCGCCGCGGAGCAGGGCTCCGGTGGCGTGCCGGCGATGGCCGGAGTGACGCTCTTGGACCGCGCGCTCAAGAGCGTGCACCTGACCGGCTTCGCGCTGGAGTATCCCGATGGGAGTCTGCAGAACCTGGAGCTGAGCCGGCGCCGCTCGCCGCAGCGGATCATCGCGCGCACGCTCACCGGGCTGGCGCCCCGTGGCTCGGCCGGCCGCCGGTGGCTCCGGCAGCTCTACCGGCTGTACCGCCCGAGCCGCGCGGATGTGGTGTCGGCATTCGATCGGGTGCGGCCCTCGCTGGTGCTGGTCGCGTCGCCGGGACACTATTGGCTCGATCACTTCGTCCTGGACGAAGCCCGGCGCCGCGGGATCGCGTCGGCGTGCGTGGTCCTCAGCTGGGACAATCTCTATTCCCGTGGTCCCCTGTGCCGGCGTCCGGACCACCTCATGGTCTGGAGCGAGGAGATGCGGCGGCAGGCCGTCGAGGTCCACCAGTTTCCGGCCGACCGGATCAGCGTCGTCGGCCCTTTGCAATTTCAGTTCTACTCCCGGCCGGTCACCGACGCCGAGCTGGCGGCGATGCGGACCCAGGTTCGACTCGCACCCGGTGAGTCCTATCTCGCCTACGTCTGTGGCGCGCGCACGGCGCAGTACGACGTCGAAGACGTATTGGAGCTGGTCGCCCGGCTCCGGGCCGGTCCGCACCGTGACTTGCGAGTGGTAGTGCGGCCGCACCCCCAGGGGTCTCGTGCCGCCTATGACACCCTGGAGGCCCACGGCATTCTGCTCGATCGGTCGCCGGACCTCACCGATGCCCGCACGAGGCCCGAGGCCCTCGACGTGGCTGCGATCCGCCACATGGCCAGCCTGCTTCGAGGAGCGCGCTTCGTGGCGAGCAGTTGGGGCACGACCGCGCTGCTGGAGGCCTGCATCTTCGACACGCCGAGCGTGCAGCTCCGCTGGATGGACGCGTTGCCCCGGCGCGCGCCGGAGGAGGTCAAGCTCGTGCGCGACTTCCAACGCTACATCCACATGCGGGTGTTCGACGCGACGGGTGCGCGGCCCTACTGCGATGATCCCTCGGAGCTGAACGCGGTGCTCGCCGAGCTCGATGCTCGCCGGGAGGACTACGCCATTCGCCGCGCGTCCGCCGTCGAGCGACTCACCTGTCTTCCTCTGGGCGGCGTGGTGCACCGGGTCTGCGCCGCGATACGGCGGATCGTGCCCACCACACCGATGGCCTCGGTCGAGCCCGCGGCGCCATGAAATTTCTGGCCCTGAGTCTTCTGGTCTATGGGGCGCTCACCGCCTGGGTGGCGAGCCGGGTGGATGCCACCACCGAGGAATGGACCTACGCCTTCAGCCACCTGGCGCTCGCGGCCGCCCTGAATGCGCACCTCCTGCACGCCGCGCGAGCACGAAGTCTGGCTCTGCTCTCCCCGCCGGTCGTCTTTCTGCTGGTCTCGCAGCTCTACTTCACGATCAACGGCCTGAAGTACTTTTCGCCCATTCTGCTGTATCCGCAATTCGACCTCAGCCTGACCGCGCAGTTCGTCGGTTCGGTCGCCGGAGCGGCGGTCCTGTTCGCCTGCGGGCTGCTCCTCAAGACGCAGCGGGGACCGACCTCGGCGCGTGTCCTGGGGTGGATTCGCGGCTATTGGCCGGGCCTGCGACGTCTGCTGTTGGTATCAGTCGCGGGCTCGTTGGCGTGCAAGGCGGCCCTCTTCATGCTGGGGTACGGCTCGCCCTACGCGGACACGGAGTTCACGGAGCATGTGGTGCGCAGCTACGCCGACTTCTTCCTCATCCTGGGCAACGAGACTTTCGGACTGAGCTCCTTGCTTCTCGGATCCCTGTATCTGATGCGCCCCCGAGGGAGCGACCGGCGCCGGCCGCTCACCGCGGCCGCCGCATTCGTCGGAGTGCTCACGCAGGTTGCGCATATGCTGCTGTTCATCAAGGCACGCATGATCCTGCTGGTCACGGCGGTGATCGTGGCGCTCACGGCGGAGATTCGCTCCCGGCGGACTGCCGAGCGGCTGTTGGCGCTGCTGTTCCTGGC
>JACCSE010000539.1 GCA_013813145.1 Gemmatimonadales bacterium | reverse complement strand
GGGTGCGGCTTCAGCGACTGCGGGCGGCGGGACCCGCCGCGGTATCGGCGTCGGGGCCGGTGCGGCGGCGGGCGGCGCCGCGGACGGCATCGAGGCCGTTCCCGACCCGCCCCGGGAGACCCCGGCGAGGACCTCCTCAAGATCCACCATCCGGTCGAGCATGGTCCACCGAAGCAGCAGGGTCTCGACAACCAGACGCGGATTGGTGCTGCGCCGAATCACGGTTTCGCACTCGGTGAGCAGCTTGAGCATCCGCAGCACGTCGCCGGGCAGGAGCCGGTCGCGGTACGACGCGAGCGACTGCCGCACCGCCTCGGTGAGCCCTTCGGGTTCCCCGCCGAACTGGACCACGAGCAGGGCGCGGAGCGCCTCGCCGGCTCCACCCATGAACTCCACCACGTCGGCGCCAGCAGCGATGAGCCGCTCGACCAGTGGGAAGACTCCGGCAGGCCGCCGCTCGGCCACCAGCTCCAGCAACTCGGCGAACAGCTCGTCGTCCACCAGGCCGAGGATCTCGCGCACCCGGTCCGCGGTGACCCGGCCCTCGCCGAAGCTGAGGCACTGGTCGAGCAGCGAGAGCGCGTCGCGCATCCCACCGTCGGCGTGGCGGGCGATGAGGAGCAGGGCGTCCTCATCGGCCGCGATGCCCTCCGCCTGGAGCACCTGCCGCAACCGGTCGCGGATGGCCGCGGGGCCGATCCGGCGGAAGTCGAAGCGCTGGAGGCGGGAGAGCACCGGAGCCGCGGTGGCCGCGATCTTCTGCGGTTCGGTGGTGGCGAAGACGAATACCACCCGCGGCGGCGGCTCCTCCAGGATCTTGAGGAGGGCGTTCCACGCCTCGCGGGTCAGCATGTGGGCCTCGTCCACGATGTAGACCTTGTAGTGCCCCTCCTGGGAGGCGGCATACATCGCGCGCTCCCGCAGCTCGCGGGCGTCGTCCACGCCGCGGTTGCTGGCGGCGTCGATCTCGATGACGTCGAGGTTGGCGGAGCCGCCCCAGACGCGGCGGCAGTTCTCGCACTCGCCGCAGGGATCGCCGGACGGATCCCGGTTGGGGCAGTTGAGTGCCATGGCGAGAATGCGGGCGGCGGTGGTCTTGCCGACGCCGCGGGGGCCGGTCAGGAGATAGCCGTGCCCCACCCGGCCGCGCGCGACGGCGCCCCGAAGGACGGCGGCGACGTGGTCCTGGACCAGGAGATCGGCGAAGCGCTTGGGACGATACCGGCGGGCGAGTGCGATCATAGAGAAAAGAAAAGTGCCTCAGGCTCCCCGAAGCGACACCGGGCATCGCTTAGCGCTGCTACCGGCAAGGTCCTGACGCGGTTCACGCGCCGGCGCCCTTCGGACCTGAGGCGAGGTGAATATAGTCGAGCGGGTGGGGGCTTGGGAATGGCTCGAGCCATTCCCGGGCAAGGTCCCTCGCTGCGCGAGGGATGAAGTATCGCCCGCCCCCTACGGCGCAAGCGTCAACCTCCGCCGCTGCAGCATATTGCGCAACTCCCAGGTCTCGGCCACCACGCCGCCGAGGAGGAACACCATGGCCGTATAGTAGACCCAGAGGACGAACAGCACCGCCGCTCCGATGTTGGCGTCGCCGAGCTGACCCTCGACCGACGCGAAGTTGGCGAGGTAAAGGCCGTAGAGCCGTTTCGCCACCTCAAAGAGCAGGGCGGTGAAGGTGGCCCCGAGGAGGGCGGTTCGCCAGGGTAGCCGGCGGAGCGAGGCGTAGCGGTAGGTGAAGTAGAACAGCGACACCGAGAAGGAGAAGGCCAGGACCTCGCCCAGAACCCGGCCGAGGGTGGAGACGAAGAACGCGAACTCGGGCACCCGCTCGGCCCCGGCCGCCTGCACCAGCGCCAGCCCGGTCGTGAGCAGCGTGTTGGCCACGAAGAGCACCACCACCAGGATCACCATGATGATATCACGGACTTTCGCCAGCACGAGACTCACCACGAAGTGCTGCCGCGGCGGTGGCCGGGCCGAGACGTCGTAGATGTCGTTGAGCGCGGTCCGAACACCGCCGAAGAGCCGGGTGCTGAACCAGACGAACGCCGGAATCGCGTACAGCGAAATCTCCCCCCGGTTCGCCGCGATGCCGGCCAGGATCCGCTCGATGAGGTCGAAGGGGTCCCGGCCCGGCGCCGAGGTATGCGGGGGAAAGAATCGGTGGAACAGCGAGGCCGCGTCCACGGTGGTGCCGTTGGTCAGCGTCTGCGCCAGGTGAGTGAGGCCGATGAGCAGGAGCAGGACCAGCGGCACCGCGGCGAGCAGCGCGTCGAAGGTGAGCGCGCTCGCGAGAAAAGGAAGGTTGTCTTCGTCAGCGGCCTGGAGCGTTCGGCGGATAAACCCGGCGGGCGTCCGATGCCACCCACCGGTTCGCCGATCGGTCAGCGTGGCGCTCAGGCGAGCGGCTCCTCGACTTCTCTCGAGCCCCGGCGGCGAGCGCGCGCCTCCGCCAGGCGGC
>JACCSE010000109.1 GCA_013813145.1 Gemmatimonadales bacterium | reverse complement strand
GCCACGTCAAGGTGCGCCTGCTCACGATGTCGGGTGAGGCGGAAGCCGCGCTCGGCCTCGCGGTGGACGCGCTCCTCGAGCGGGACAGCGAGAAGGCGGACCGGGTGATCCGGGGCGACCGGATCATCGACAGCATGGAAGTGGAGATCGAGGAGCAGTGCATCAACCTCCTCGCGCTCCAGCAGCCCATGGCCCGGGATCTTCGCATGCTCACTTCTGCGCTCAAGATCGCCAACGATCTGGAGCGGGTGGGCGACCACGCGGTCAACATCGCGCAGTCGGCCGAGCGGCTGATCCAGAGCCGGCCCATCGCCCCCGAGCCCGAGATCATCGAGATGGCCCGGCTCGCCCGCGAGATGCTCTCCGACGCGCTGGAGGCGTTCATCCGGGGCGACGCCGCGGCGGGGCGCGAGGTCTGCCTTCGGGACGACAAGGTGGACGCGCTTCATCGTTCGGTGTTCCGCATCCTGCTGACCCACATGATGGAGGATCCCCACATGATCGGCGCGGGGATGGAGTTGTTCCTGGTGAGCCGGAACCTGGAGCGGGTGGCGGACCTGGCCACCAACGTCGGGGAGGATGTCGTCTTCCTGGTCGAGGGCAAATCCATCAAGCACCACGCCGAGGACCGCGGCGAGGCGCGGGCGACCTCCGGGGTGTGATGGCCCAGCCGGCCGCCTCTCCTCTCCCGGCAGCCTCCCGCGAGCGCATCGCGGCGATCGACGTCGGCTCCAACTCGGTCCGCCTGCTGGTGGCGGAGTACGATCCCGCCTCCGGCCTTTCCATCATCGACGAGCTGAAGGACCATCCCCGCCTCGCGGCCGGGCTCGCGTCCACCGGCTGCCTGGACGATGCGGCGATGAACCGCGCCATCCAGGCGCTCGGCCGGATGCGCGAGGTCTGCCAGCGCCGCGGGGTGCGGCGCATCTCGGCGGTGGCGACGGCCGCCGTGCGCGACGCCGAGAACGGGCCCTGGTTCGTGCGCCGGGTGCGCCAGGAGCTGGACATCCCGCTCCGCATCATCGACCCGGACACCGAAGCGGCGCTCTCCTACCGGTCGGTGTCCCACCACTTCCGCCTGGCCGGCGAGCGCGCGCTGGTGGCCGATATCGGCGGCGGCAGCCTGGAGCTGATCGGCGCGGTGGACGGCCTGGTGGAGCTGACGCGCTCGCTGCCGTTGGGCGCCGTGCGGCTCACCGAGCTGCATCTGCCCGGCGATCGGGCCGACCACAAGGAGATCGCGGACCTGCGGAGCCATATCCGGCGACAGCTCAAGCGCGCAATCTCGGGACGGGAGTGGTCGGGTGCCACCATCATCGGGTCGGGCGGTACCTTCACCAGCCTCGGCCGGATGGTGCAGGCCCGCCGGGGGATCGCGCCCGGCGACTCGGTGCACGGCGTGAGTATCACCACGGCGGAAGTGGAGCAGCTCCTCGAGTGGCTCACCAGCCGGACGCTGGAGCAGCGCCGGCAGGTCCCGGGACTCAATCCCGAGCGCGCCGACATCATCCTCGCGGGCCTGGCGGTCACGGCCGAGCTGCTCGACCGGGTGCGCGGCCGGAGCATCACGGTGAGCGCGTTCGGACTGCGGGAGGGATTGCTGCTGGAGATGGCGGGCGCGGAGGAGCAGCTCGCGCCCGATCCGCTGCGGTTGTTCCGCGAATTCGCCGAGCGCTGTCAGTCGGACCGGCGGCACGTGGAACACGTGCGCCACCTGGCGCTGCTGCTCTACGACCAGCTCGGCCAGGAGCTGGGGTGCACCCCGGCGGAGCGCGCGCTGCTGGAAGCGGCGGCGCTGCTGCATGACGTGGGACAGTTGGTGAGCTACCGTAGGCACCACCAGCACAGCTACCGGCTCATCATGCACGCCGAGCGGCTGGGGCTGGCGGCGCGGGACCGGGCGCTGGTAGCCCTCGTCAGCCGCTATCATCGGCGCACCGGACCCCGGAGGAAGCACCCGGAGTTCGCCGCCTTGTCCCCGGCGGACCAGCAGATCGTCCGGCGGGTAAGCGCGCTGCTCCGGGTGGCCGACGGTCTGGACCGGGGGCACACCGCCTCCGTGGAATCGCTGCAGACCCGCCTCACCGCCGACGCCCTCACCATCTCCATCGTCCCGCGACTCGTCGGCGCCGATCTCGGTCTCGAGTGTTGGGGCGCCTCGCGCAAGGCCGACGTGCTCGCGAAACTCTTGGAGCGGGACGTCGTCATCGCGACCGCCGAGTAGCGCCCGGCTTTGGTCTTGTGGGATCGCTGCTCTGGCTGCGGCGCCGGCGACGGCACTCCCGGAGCTTCGTCGCTGGGGGCGGGGTGCGTCGCGGAGGGAGCGTCAGGCCGGGCGATCCCTTCCGACTACGGTCGCTCAGGGGTGGCCTGCAGCGACCGGAGTGAGGCAGCTTGCCCCCAGCGCCGGCGTACCACCCAGCCGCAGCGTAGCCCCGAACCCAGCTGATCCGTCCATCTCCGCTCCCACGATGCCGATGCCGAGCGGCGGTTTCGCGAAGTCTCCGGGGACACATGGACTCGGAAGCAGGCGCCGAAGCGCTCTATTGGGTAGGAGTGTCACGCTACAAGGCGAGCAACGATGCGGCAGCGCTCGCCGATACCGCGCGACAGTTTCGCGAGCGCTACCAGGATACTTCCTGGGCCAAGAAGGCATCGGTTTGGGACGGGTAGTAAAGGGGTTGACTACGGCTCGAGTGAAGAGGCCCGGCCGGGCGCTGATTGACACGGGGGCGCTGCTCGCGCTGGCCAACCCGCGCGATCATATCACGGCCGCGCCACGGCCATTGGGCGGCGCTTCCTCGCGTCGGGCGGTCGATGGGTGGGCTCTGCTCTGGTGCTCGCCGAGTTTCACGCGCACCTGCTTCGCTGGCGCGACCCCGGATTTGCGCGCGGTCTCACCGAGCACCTGATGGCGGACCCTGCCTATCAGTGGATGGACGTCTCCATCGAGCTGGTGGAAGCGGCGATTGCCGGATGGCTGGGACGATTTGACGATCAGCGGTTTTCGCTCACTGATGCCGTGAACTTCGAGCTGATGCGGCGCGAGCGGCTGACGGTGGCGTTTGCTTTCGACGCGGATTTCCGGACGGCGGGGTACGAGCTGCTCTAGCCGTCCGGAGGGTCGCCGCTCACTCCCCGTACGGCACCCAGATGTTCTTCACCTGCGTCGCCTGCTCGAGGAACTCCTCGCCCTCAGCCTGTCGCGCATCGGCCCAATCGCGAGCCTGGCCGTAGTCCACCCAGGTGCGCTTCATGTTGCCGGCGGAGAGCCGCTCAACCGCGGCCGAGCCTTCGGCGCTCCCGAAGTACCATACCCCATCCACGTCGTCGTGTGCCGCGAGCACCGGGGCCAACTCGTCGCGGAGGCCGGTGACGATGTTGACCACTCCGGCCGGCAGGTCGGAGGTATCGAGCACCTGGTAGAGATCGGTGGCGGCGAGCGGCGCCCGGCCGGAAGGGATCGCCACCACCGTGTTCCCCATCGCGATGGCCGGCAGCACCGTAGAGATCACGCCGAGGAGAGGCCAGTCGTCGGGGCAGATCACGCCGAGCACGCCGATCGGCTCCGGCATGGCCAGCGTCACGTTCCGGTACGGAGTGTGGTGCACCAGGCCGTCGTACTTGTCGGCCCAGGCGGCGTAGGTATAGATCCGCTCCACCGCGAGGGTCACCTCCCGCTCGCCCAGGCGGCGCCCGAACTCCCCGGCGCGCGCGGCCAGGTTCTCGGCGATGTAGTAGAGCACCTGTGCCCGATTGTGCGCGGTGGCCCGGGCCCATCCCGCCGCTTTATGCGCGGCCTCCACCGCGTTTCTGATGTCTTTCCGGTTTCCCTGCCCCACTTCACCGATCCTCCGGCCGGCAGCGTCGAGGACCGGCAGACTATAGCCCGAGTCCGGGCGCACCTGCGCGCCGCCTATGTAGAGTTTCGGCGTGCGATCGATGGGCGGAACGGCGGAACGGCGGGCCGGCGGTAAGGTGCCGGGCGGCTCCGGGCTGGGTTGCGCGCCGATGCCCGGCGGTTCGCTACCGCCGTGCCGCCGTGCCGCCGTGCCGCCCCAATTCCACTTCACATACTCCCGCAACCCTTCCCTCCCGCCTTCCCGCCCAAATCCGCTTTCCCGATACCCGCCGAACCCGCTCGCCGCGTCGAATATATTGGTGCAGTTGATCCATACCGTTCCCGCCTGGAGCTGCGGAGCGACGTCCAGCGCCAGGTTGATGTTCTCGGTCCACAGGCTGGCCGCGAGCCCGTACCTGGTATTATTGGCCAGCTCCACCGCCTCGGCCGGCGTTCGGAAGGTCATGAGCACGACCACCGGCCCGAAGATCTCCACCTGCGCGATCGTGGCGGCGGGTGACACCTCGGTGAAGAGCGTCGGTGGGAAGAACCATCCCTCCCGGGGACAGCTCCACGAGGGTTGCCAGAGCCGCGCGCCCTCTTCTTCCCCCTGGCGCACGAGGCCCTGGATCTTCTCCAGCTGCACCGGGGCGATGATCGCGCCCATGTCGACCGCTTTGTCGAGCGGATCCCCCACTCGCAGCGTCTCCATCCGCGCCTTGAGCTTCGCCACCAGCCGCTCCGCGACCCCTTCCTGAGCCAGGATGCGCGAGCCCGCGCAGCACACTTGCCCCTGGTTGAACCAGATCGCGTCCACCACTCCCTCGACCACGCTGTCGAGATCGGCATCGGGAAAGACGATGAACGGCGACTTCCCGCCCAGCTCGAGCGAGAGTTTCTTCCCGGTCCCCGCCGTCGCCGTGCGGATGATCCGCCCGACCTCGGTCGAGCCGGTGAAGGCGATCTTGTCCACGTCCGGATGCGCGACGATCGCCTCGCCCACCCTGCCGTCCCCCGTGATGATGTTCACCACCCCGGCCGGCAGGCCGACCTCTTCGCACAGCTCCCCGAAGCGGAGCGCGCTCAGCGAGGTGAACTCGGCCGGCTTCAGCACCACCGTGTTCCCCATCGCCAGAGCCGGCGCGATCTTCCAGGCCAGCATGAGCAGCGGGAAGTTCCACGGGATGATCTGCCCGATCACACCGACCGGCACCCGCTCGGGCAGCTCCCGTTCCATGAGCTGGGCCCATCCGGCATGGTGATAGAAGTGCCGGGCCACCAGCGGCACGTCGATGTCACGCGACTCGCGGATCGACTTTCCGTTATCGAGCGACTCGAGCACGGCAAGAAGCCGGCTCTGCTTCTGCACCTGCCGGGCGATGGCGTAGAGGTAACGGGCCCGCGCGTGCCCGCCGAGCGCCCACCAGTCCGGCTGCGCCGCCCGTGCCGCCCGCACCGCACGATCCACGTCGGCCGGCGTAGCCTGCGCCAGGTGCGCGAGGGCCTTGCCCGTGGCCGGGTTCAAGGTCTCGAAAGACTCGCCTTCACCCGCGGTCCAGGCACCGCCGATGAACAGTCCGAACCGCCGGCCGTGCCGCTCCAGCCACTCCTGCACCGGCCCCGCCGCTTCGGGAGCGGGACCGTATGCCATGGTGCTGAAGATTTCGGGAATGGATGCCATGATGGAGCCTCAGGTGGATCGACGAACGCTTGTCATCCCGAGCGGAGCGAGGGATCTTCTCAGCCTCGCTCGAGCCATTCCCAAGCAAGATCCCTCGCTCCGCTCGGG
>JACCSE010000105.1 GCA_013813145.1 Gemmatimonadales bacterium | reverse complement strand
CTTCAGGACCGATAGCCGATAGCCGATAGCCGATAGCCGATAACTGATAGCCAATAGCTCGCTCACTCCGCCCGCGCCGCTGCTACCTCCCGCGGCGCATGCGCCGCGCCCCGCCAGAACCGGGCCGCCACCCACTCGCGGAACTCGTCCAGGATCTCGTACACCGTCGGAATCACCACCAGCGTCAGCACCGTGCTGGTGATCGTCCCGCCGATCACCGCGCGCCCGAGTGGCGCACGGAAATCCGCGCCCTCGCCGCTGCCGATCGCCACCGGGATCATGCCGGCGATAAGCGCCAGGGTGGTCATGATGATCGGCCGGAGCCGGATGCGGCCGGCCTCGATCAGCGCCTCCCGGAGCGGCTGCCCCCGTTCCCGGGCCCACTTGGCGAAGTCGATCAGCAGAATGGCGTTCTTCGCTACGATCCCCATGAGCAGAATGACGCCGATCAGACTCATGATGTTGAGCGTGTCCCCCGTGATCCACAGCGCCAGGACCACCCCGATCAGTGAGAGGGGCAAGGAGACCAGGATCGCGAGCGGGTCGACGAACGACCCGAACTGCACCACCAGGATCAGATACATCAACAGCACCGCCACGCCGAGCGCGGTGAAGATCCGGGTGAACACCTCGGCCTGGTCCTCGGACTCGCCGCCGAAGGTGAACTCGTATCCCGGCGGCAACTGCAACTGGGCCAGCCGGCCTTCGATGTCCTGGGTGACCCCGGTAAGTGGACGGCCGGAGACGTTGGCTTGGACGATGACCACCTTTTCCCGGTCGAGGTGGTCGATCTGCGCCGGCCCCAGCCCCTGCTCGATGGTGGCGACCTGGCCCAGCGGCAGGGTCACCGGAACTCCGTCCGGTCCGACTCCCGCCACCAACGGGAGCTGCCGCAGGTCCGTCACCCGCTCGCGCGACTCCGGAGCCAGGCGCACGGTGACGTCTCGGGTCTCGCCCGAGGGATCGACCCAATCACCGGCATCGATGCCCGCGAACGCCGGCCGGAGCGACTGCGCCACCTGACCCACCGTGATGCCGAGCGAGCCGGCGAGTCCGCGGTTGAGCTCTACCTCCAGCTCCGGTTTCTGCCCCCGGGTGGAGAGTCCGACGTCCACCGCGCCGGGCACCTCCGACACCGCCGCGGCGGCCCGCTGCGCCAGGTCGGTGAGCACCCGGGCGTCGGGGCCGGTGAGCTGAAGCTGGATCTGCTTGTACGCTCCCCCGAAGCCGCTGGTGAACACCGACACCTGCGCTCCACCGAGCTGGGCCATCTCCCGGCGCAGCTCCTGGCCCAGCTCCTCCTGGCTCACATCGCGCTCGGCCTTGGGAACCAGGCGGGCGTAGACCAGCGCCTGGTCCACCGACGGGGTCTTCCCCGGCACCGAGGTCCCGATAGTGGTGTAGGTGTACGCCACCTGGGGATGTTCCCGGGTCCGCCGGGCTATCTCTTCGGCCTTGATCCGGGTGTACTCCAGGTTCGAGCCGGGCGGCGCCTCGACGATCATGCTGATCTCGCTCCGGTCGCTGACCGGCACGAACCCCGCGCCGACGATCCCGAGCCCCACCATCGCGATCGCCGCGAAGAAGGTCCCCACGGCCAGCAGCATCATCGCCACCCGGTGGTCCAGCGCCCAGGCGATGACGCCCTTGTACCGGTCCGCCATCCGGTCGAACCACTTGTTGAACCGGTCGAGCGTGCGGGCGAGAGGATTCCGCCGCTCGTGCCCCTCGGTCTGCGGATCGGCCCAGTACGCCGAGAGCATCGGGTCGAGCGAGAACGAGACGAAGAGTGACACCAGCACCGCGCAGGCGATGGTGAGCGCGAAGGGCTTGAACCACTGTCCGGCGATTCCGTACATGAACCCCACCGGTATGAAGACGGCGACGATGGAGAAGGTGGTCGCCGCTACGGCGAGGCCGATCTCGTCGGTGCCCTCCCGCGAAGCCTGGTAGTGGTCCTTTCCCATTTCGATGTGGCGCACGATGTTTTCCCGCACCACGATGGCATCGTCGATCAGGATGCCGATCGAGAGCGTGAGGCCGAGCAGCGACATCGTGTTGAGGGTGAAGCCGAAAGCCCACACCGCGACGAACGACGCGAGCACGCTCACCGGCAGGGCGAGCCCGGTGATCACCGTGGAGCGCCAGGAGTTGAGGAACACGAAGACCACCAGCACGGTGAGCAGCGCGCCCTCGATCAGCGCCTCCTGCACGTTCTCCACCGCCTGCTCCACCCGCACCCCGGCGTCCTGCACGATCTCGAGCTTGGCGCCCTCGGGGATGCGCTCCTGGAGTTGGGCGACCCGCCCGTGGATCCGGTCGGTGACCTGAGTGGTGCTGTACCCCTTGGCCTTGATGACCTCGATTCCGACCGCCTCGCGGCCGTTGTAGATCGCCTGAGTCCGCTGCTCCTCGGTCCCGTCGGAGACGTCCGCCACCTGCCCCAGCCGGATGACCTGTCCCTCGCGCTCGGCGATGACCAGCCGGGTGAAATCCTGTGGGGTGTCCAACCGGCCCTTGAGCCGGATCGCCTGCTCGGCCAATGGCCCGTTCAGCCGGCCGACCGGCGCGGCCAGGTTCTGCGCCTCGAGCGCCTGAACCACCTCGGCCACGCTCACCCCGCTGGCCTGGAGATCGCCCGGCCGCACCTGGACGGTGAGCTCGCGCTCGACGCCGCCGACCACCGTCACCTGCGCCACGCCCGGCACCGTCCGCAGCTCGCGGACGATCATCGGATCGGCGATGCGAGTGAGCGTGGGCGCCGGGATGTCGTCCGAGGTGAGCGCCAGGGAGATCACGGATTGCTGCGAGGGGTCGAACCGGGTGAGCACCGGTTCTTCCATTTCCACCGGCAGGTCGGCCCGCTGGGTGGAGATCGCATCCCGGATATCCTGGGAGGCCTCCTGGATGTCCTTCTCGAAGTCGAAGAAGACGATGAACTGGGCCAGACCGTCGGTGGCGCTCGCCTGGGTGTTCTCCCAATCCAGGCCGCTGATGGAGGAGAATGCCTCCTCGATCGGTTCCACGATCTCCCGTTCCACGGTTTCCGGCGAGGCGCCCGGATACAGGATCGAGACGCCGATGATCGGCTGCTGGATGTCGGGGAACTCGTCGGTCTCCAGATTGACCAGCGCGGCAATCCCGAAGGCGACGAGCGCCACCATCGCGGTGATCGTGACGATGGGCCGCTGGATGGCGAAATCGGAAATGAACATCAGCGGCGCGCCTCCTCCCGGAGCACCCGGAGCCGGCTGCCCTCGGTCATGCCCTGCGCGGAGCCGAGCAGTACGGTGTCGCCGGCGGCGAGCCCGGCCTGCACCTCGACCAACTCGGCGGCCTCGTCCCGGACGCCGAGCTCTATCTCCACTTCGGCGACCCGCCCGCCCTTGAGCACGTGCAGCACCGGACTGGTGCCCCGATTATCCACCGCGGTGACCGGAACCGCGACCGCCCGCCTGGTGTCGGTCGCGACCCGTCCCTCGGCGAAGAGCCCGGCGGCGAGCGTCTGCTCCACGTTGGGAATCCGCACGTAGATCCGCACCTGCCGCGTGCTGGGGTCCACCACCGGGTTGATCCGCTCGATCCTGCCGGTGAAGCGCCGGTCGATGCCGTTCACGCTGAACTCCACCGGCGTGCCGGTGCGCAGGCGACCGAGCTGGTCGGCGGGGACACTGGCCTCGAGCCGGAGACTCTCGGGGTCCACGACGGTGAAGAGCGCGGCACCCAACTGCACTACGTCTCCGGCATCCACCTGCCGGTCGCTGACCACTCCGTTGAACGGTGCCCGGATCCGGGTGTTCTCCAATTGCTCGGAGGCGGAGGCGAGCCTCGCCTTGGCATCGGCCAGCGCCCCTTCCGCGTTGGTGGCGTTCAACCGCGCGGTCTCGAGATCGCGCTCCGGGATGGCGCCGGCCTCCTCCAGCCGCGCTGCCCGCTCGGCATTCCGGCGGGCGAGCTCCAGCGCCGATTCGGCGCTCCGCACCTGGGAGCGGGCGGAGAGGAAGGCATCGCGCACGGCGGTGTCGTCGAGCACGGCCAGCAGCGAACCGCGCCTGACCCGGGCACCTTCGTCGGCGTGAGTCTCCAGTACCGATCCCGACACCTCGGCCCGCACCGTGGCGGACTGGCGCGGCTCCAGCGAGCCCGACACCACCGGCCCGCTCCGCAGCTCGGTGAGCTCGGCGACCATGATGTTCTCCGGACCCACGGTGACGACCGGCTCCGGGGCGTTGGCGGCGGTTTCCTCCGGCGCCTCCCCGCAGCCGGCCACGAGCAGGGCGCCCGCGGTCAGCGCCAACACCAGATGACTCGTCATTGCGTCACCGTCCCGGTCTGGGTGCCACTGGTAAAGGTGGTCGCCGGGCTCGAAGGCGGGGGCGGCGCCTGGT
>JACCSE010000096.1 GCA_013813145.1 Gemmatimonadales bacterium | reverse complement strand
TCTCGGAGTTCCGCCACACCCTCCGCCACGAGATGGTGCACGTCTTCCAGTTGGACCTCTACACCGAGAGCTACAACCAGGCGCCGCGGGCCAGCCGGTTCAATCTCCCGCTCTGGTGGACCGAGGGACTCGCCGAGCTCTGGTCCGGAGGGCAGGACGCGCGCGACGAGATGGTGCTCCGCGACCTCACGCTGACCGGGCGGCTGCCGGAGCTCGAGCAGCTCACTTACGTCACCAGCGGGATCGTATATCCCATCGGTGGGCAGATCCACCGTTGGCTGGCCGACACCTATGGCGACTGGCGCGTCGCCACGATGTACAAGGAGCTGAACCGGCACGAAAGCTTCGAGAACGCGGTTCTCGCGGTCTACGGGCGAAAGCTGGATGAGCTCAACGAGGAGTTCCAGCTCGCCATGCGGCGCCGGTACTACCCGTCGGTGGACAGCCTGGCGCCGCTCACCGCGCTGGGCCGCGAGGTGGTGGAGCTGGCGATCAAGCCCGCCTTCCTGCCCGACAGCAACGGCGGCTCGGGAGAGGTCGTCTATCTATCGCCCGCGTCCGGGTATGTGACCATCTACCGGAAGACTCTGCCCGAAGGGAGACCCCGCACGGTCGTGGTCGGGGGTCGCGACGCCCAGATGGAGTCGTTCCACCCCTTCGATTCCCGGATGGATGCCTCGCGAGCGGGGTTGCTCCTGTTCACCTCGCGCTACGGCGACCGCGACGCGCTCGTGGTCTGGGATCTGGAGCGCGAAAAGGTGGTGGGGCGCTATCAGTTCCCCGAGCTGGTCTCGCTGCTCTCGCCCCAGTGGATGCCCGACGGGCGGAGCATCGTCCTGAGCGGGCTCTCCGAGAGCGGGGTGTCCGACTTGTACCGGGTGCATCTCCCGGACGGGAGGCTCGAGCCGCTCACCGCGGATCGATATCAGGACCTCGATCCCAGTCCGAGCGCCGACGGACGCCGGATCGTCTTCGCCTCCGATCGCACCGCCGGTGGGATCGGCGGCGCGGCCAACCTCTTTCTGCTCGATCTCGCCGGCGCCCGCATCAGTCAGCTCACCTCCGGCGAGTGGAAGGACGAAGTGCCCTCCTGGGGCCCCGATCGGCGGATCTACTTCACCTCCGATCGCGACGGGGTGCTCAATGTTTTCTCGGTGGATACCTCGGGTAACGGACGGCGGGAAACTTCCGCCTGGACCGGCGCCTTCGACGGCGTGCCGCTGCCCGACGGATCGGGCCTGCTGGTTGGAGGGTTCAACGATCTGAGCTGGAACCTGTATCGCTATCCGGTGGACACGCTGGCCCGGCAGGAGCGCTTTGCGCTCGCGCCCGCCGATAGCGCCGGGCAGTGGAGCTGGGTGGCCCCGGCCGATACCGCCGGCAGCGCCGTCGCCAGCGGCGAGCCCTACCGCAAGCGGCTGACCCTCGACTTCGCCGTCGGTGACGCCGTACTCATTCCAGGCTACGGCGGGGCCCAGGGCGCGTTCTTCGCCATGAGCGATCTCCTGGGCGACAACCTCCTCTTCGGCTCGCTCTCCTCCTACCAGGGACGGAGGCTCGGGAGCATCCTCGAAAACATCAGTGCCACGGCGGTGTACCTGAACCGCTCGCGGCGGGTGAACTGGGGCGTCGGGGCATTCCGGACCAAGAGCAGGAACTTCGAGGGTGACCGGGTCGTCGCGTACGACGAGAAGACCTACGGCGGCCTCGGCATTCTGCGGTATCCGCTGAGCCGGTTCAGCCGGCTGGAGGGAACCTTCGTGGTGGAGCGCTCCGATCGGGTCGACTTCACCCTGCCGGTTGAGCAGCCCCGGCGAGTCGGCTGGATCGCCTCCCACTACGCCAGCTACGTCCACGACAACGCGCTCTGGATCCCGAGCGGGCCTATCGACGGCGACCGCTTCAGCCTGACCGCGGGCGTCTCCAGCGATTTCAGCAACAGCCGCTTCGACAGCTACCTGGTGAGCGCCGACTACCGCCGCTACTTCCGTTTCGGACGCCGCACCGCGTGGGCGTTGCGCGGCTACGGATTCTACAGCGGCGGTGACCGGCCCCGGCGCACCAACATCGGCGGCACTCTGGCGTTGCGAGGTTATCCGCTCTTCGGCTACATCGTGGGGTCGCAGGCCTTCATGTTCAATCAGGAGCTTCGCTTTCCGCTGCTCACTCACCTCACCATCGGCACCCCCCTGGGAGACCTCGACCTGCCCGAGATTCAGGGCGCTCTCTTCACCGACCTGGGCAAGGCCACCTTCGAGACCGTGCCGGATCGGGCGACGCTCGGGAGCTATGGGATTAGCTTCCGGCTCGCCCTGGGGCCCCTGGCGGTACTGCGTCTCGATGCCGGCCGCCGCTTCAGCAGCGACGGCTTCCGGGGCTACGGACTCGATCCCAACCAGAGGGACTCCGGCTTCCTGAGCTTCTTCTTCGGCTATAACTACTGATGGCCCAACGGTTTTTCGTTGACCGGAGTGTCCAGGCGGCCTATCTTGTGCTGCTGTTGGCGGGGTGTCGGTCCGCGCCGGGGTCGCTGGTGCCGGCCGCGGCTCAGCCGGTCACCGAAGCGCAGGTCGCCGGGTGGGTAGCCACCACCGTCCCTGAGCAGCAACGGCTGCATCGCTTCAAGTGGCTGTTTCGCGACGAGAATTCGAGCGCCGGTGGACGGGGTAGCGCCCGGATCGCTCCACCCGACTCGCTCCGCTTCGACGTGGCAGGGCCCTTCGGGTCGGGCGCGGCGTCGGCCGCGGTGGTGGGCGAGCAGCCGCTCTGGACCGAGCCGCCCGACGCGATCGCCAAGCTGGTGCCGAACTTCCCGCTGATGTGGGCCATGTTCGGCATCGCCCGCCTGCCGGAAAACGGGGCGGAGCTGCGAGGGCTCTCCGAGGGCCGGGTCACCGCTTGGCAGTATCTCGGTCCGGCCGACACTCTGGAGTACGTTCGGACGGACGGCTCACCGGCCAGGTTGGTGGCCGAAGTCCGGCGGGCCGGCCAGGTCATCGGCCGCGCCGAGACGACGCTCGACAGCACCGGTGCGCCGCTCACCGCCCGGCTCACGGTGCCCAGCGCCCCGGCCCGGCTCGACCTCACCTTTTCCTCCACGACGCCGGCCGACTTTGCGCCTGATATCTGGGTGTCTCGCAAGCCTTAGCGCTGTCGCGCTCGGCGGTTGCCTCTACGGCTTCGCCGGTGGCGGCCTGCCGTCCTCGATCAAGACCGTCGCGATCCTGCCATTCGACAACCAGACGGCCGAGCCTACCCTGACACAGGAGGTTTCCCGCACCGTTCGCGAGGCGGTCGAGGGCCGTCTCGGGCTGCGCCAGGCGAGCGAAGCCCAGGCCGACGCGGTCGTCCGCGGCGTCATCACCCGCTACGAGCCCGACCTGCCCGTGGCCTATACCGGCGACGAGGACGAGAACGCGGTGACCGTCACCCGCCGGCAGGTGCAGATCACCGTGTCGGTGGAGATCCTGGACCAGAGCGCCGACAAGCCGCTGTGGGAGCGCAGCGGCCTGCTGCTCAAGGGCGACTACGACCCGGGGCAGGAGGTGCAGGGACGCGAGCGGGCCCTCGCCGAACTGGTCACCAACATCGTGGAGGGTGCCCGGTCGCAATGGTGAGCGCCCGAAGGCACCGCCGCGGGAGCAGCTCGCTCGGCTGCATCTTTTCCCTGGCGCTGTTCGTGGCCGCGCTGTACTACGGGCTGCACATCGGGGAAGTCTACGTTCGCTACTACCGCCTGCTGGACGTGATGCGCTTTCAGGCCAGCATCGCCCCGGTGGTGCCGGACGACGTGATCGGCCGCCGCCTCCGGGCCACCGCCGATTCCCTCCTCGGGCAGTCGCCTCCCTTCCGCATCTCGCGCGGCGGCAGGCCGCTCCGGATCACCATCCAGACGGAGTATCACGAGCGTGTCGATCTTCCGTTGTTCCATCACACCTTCGAATTCAAGCCCCGGGCGGAGGCGCCGCTTTAGAGCGGCGCTCGTACTCCTGGCCGCCGTTCCACTGGTGGCGGCGGAGGGAGGGGTGGACATCGCCCGCTTCTTCCTCGTCCTCGCGACGATGCTGGTCGGCGCCAAGATCCTGGGCGAGGCCGCCGAGCGCATCGGCCAGCCGGCCGTGCTCGGCGAGCTGATGGCGGGTGTGCTGCTCGGCGGAAGCGTCCTCGGCGTCGTTCCCACCGAAGGCACCGCGGCCGACCTGGTGCACGTCTTCGCCGAGCTGGGCGTGCTCCTCCTGCTGTTCGAGATCGGGCTGGAGACGGACCTCAGGGAAATGTTCCGGGTCGGGCCCGCCTCGCTCGCCGTCGCCTGTGTCGGCGTCGCCCTGCCTTTCGCTCTGGGCTATGCCTACTGGGTCATGGCGCCGCATCCCGCCGTCGCCGGGGCCGATCTCACCACCGCGGGGATCTTCATCGGCGCCACGCTCACCGCGACCTCCGTCGGGATCACCGCCCGGGTGCTCTCCGATCTGGGCCGGATGCACACGGCGGAGGCCCGCATCATCATCGGCGCCGCGGTCATCGACGACGTGCTCGGCCTGGTCATCCTGAGCGTGGTGAGCGGCCTCGCCGCGGGCGCGGCGGTCACCTTTCTGGGAGTGCTTCGCACGTTGGGGGTCGCCGTGGGGTTCCTGGTGGTGGCGGTGCTGATCGGCCGGTTCGCCGTACCCAGGCTCTTCGACGTCATCGTGCGAATGCGGGTGCGCTACGTGCTCCTCGTGTTCTCGATCGCGTTCGCGCTGGGACTCGCCTCCCTCGCTTCGCTCGCGGGCTCCGCGCTCATCATCGGCGCGTTCGCCGCCGGTCTCATTCTCTCCGGCACCAACCAGTTCGACACCATCGAGCACGAGGTGAGGCCGGTGGCCTCCATCTTCGCGCCGATCTTCTTCGTGAGCGTGGGCGCCTCGGTCAACCTCAGCCTGCTGAATCCTACGACTCCCGCCGCCCGCGCCACGCTCCTGGTCGCGGCCGCGCTGACCGGCATCGCCATCGTCAGCAAGCTCGCCGCCGGGTGGGCCGCGCCCTGGATGCCGTTTCGGAAGCTGGTCGTGGGAGTGGGCATGGTGCCGCGGGGGGAGGTCGGGTTGATCTTCGCCGA
>JACCSE010000082.1 GCA_013813145.1 Gemmatimonadales bacterium | reverse complement strand
GGCCTGCGCGTAGTTGAGGACCGCCTGGATGCTGAAGAGCACTACCAGACCGAGCGCGATCCGGTCGAGTTGCTCCCGGTCGCGGTTCACGAACGCGGCATCGAGCAGATACCGCACCACCATGGGGAAGGCGAGTCCCAGCGCCGCGCTCCCCAGCAGCGCCAGCGTCGCCACCACAAGCTGCCCCCGATACGGCCGTACTTGCGGCAACAACCGGGACAGATGCCCCGGAGGCGGCAACCGGCGGCCCGGTGTCTCCGACGGAGGTGCCGTCATCAACAGGTCGGCGGCTGGTTCACCACAGAGGCATGCCCTCTGTGCCTCTGTAGTGAATCAATGGCCTAGGTGGTTCGGCGAGGCCGCGGGGATCGCGGAAGCCCGGTCCAGGATGATGACCCGCGCCGGCACCCGGGGGCCGCCGTACGGGAGTGCGCGGTCCACGCCCATGGCGACGAAGAGGAGAGCGAGGTAGAGCAGGGAGTAGCGGTACATCCCCCATGCCACCGGCGTCACCACGGCCTCGCGGCGGAGGCGGATGCAGTACCAGAGGAGCCGTGCGCCGAGCAGCGCGGCCGCGACGGCATAGAAAGGCCCGAGCGCGCCGAAAAACACCGGCAGGATGGTGAGCGGCAGGAGGATAAGCGTGTAGACCAGCATCTCATACTTGGTCCGCGCCTCGCCCCATACCACCGGCATCATTGGGATCCCGGCGCGGGCATAATCCGCCTGCTTGATCAGCGCGAGCGCCCAGAAATGCGGCGGGGTCCAGTAGAACACGATGGCGAACAGGTAGATCGCCGACAGATCGATTCCACCGGTCATGGCGGCCCACCCTACCAGCGGCGGGAAGGCGCCCGCAGCTCCACCGATGACGATGTTCTGTGGACTCGACCGCTTGAGCCATACGGTGTACACGAAGACGTAGAACAGGAGCCCGGCCAGCGCGAGCCAGGCGCTGAGCGGGTTGACCCGGTACCAGAAGATGGCAAAGGCCGAGAACCCGAGCGCCACCCCGTACGCCAGCCCGAGCTCGGGCGCGATCCGCCCCGATGGGATCGGGCGCAGCCGGGTGCGACTCATCCGGGTGTCGATGTCCCGATCGAACCACATGTTGATGGTATTGGCCCCGCCCGCCATCAGGTAGCCCGCCAACAATACCCAGCACACCTGGGAAACCGTCGGGAGCCCGGCGGGGGTGATGAACATCGGGGCGATCGTGGTCACCAGCAGCAGCGAAATGATGCGGGGCTTGGTAAGGGTGACGAGATCGGCCAGAAGGGACGGCCGCCTGGCCCCGCGGGCGACAGGGTCCCGCGTGCGGTTCACTGGAGCTTCCGCCGGCGTGCGCGCGGAGTGGAAAGTCAGGGCCACCAGGGCCACCCACACCAGGGTCCCGACCAGAAGGTGGAGGGCCCGGAGCTCGCCCGGGAGGAGGCTCAGCACCATCGCCGCGGCGACGCCGATCTGAGTGACGGTCGCGGCCAGGAGCAGGGCCGCCCACCGGCGGACCTGCCGCGCTTCCGGGTCGGTCCGGCGCGCAAGCCGGGCCACCAGCACTCCGACGACGCAGAGGAAGGCGAAGGCGAACGCGCGATGGGTCCAGTGTAAGGCCGCGAGCGGAGCCGCGGGTGGGAGCAGCTCTCCGTTGCAGAGCGGGAAGCCGAGGCAGAGGAGGCCGGCGTGAAAGTTGGCCACTTGGGCACCGAGCAGAATCACGGCGAACCCGAGCCCCGCCGCGGCGACCACGAGCCGGTGCGCCGGGTGACGACTCGACCGGGGAAGCGGTGCCCGGGTGGCCTCGTCGGGCGTGGCCCGAAGAGCCACCACGACGAGCGCGCCCAGCAGCAGCATGGCGTTAGCCAGGTGGGTGACGACCACCCACGGGGGTAGCTCCAGCTTCACCGTGACCGCGCCCAGAAGCACCTGAGCCACCAGTATCGCGACGGCCAGCGCGGCCGGCGCCCAGAGGAATCGCTCGGTCCGGTGCCGGCGCCAGGCCACGAACGCCACGGTGAACACGGAGAGGCTCACCAGGGCGGCCGCCCAACGATGGCCGATTTCGATCATGGTGGGCAGGTCGAGTGGGGGGAACCACTCGCCGTTGCAACGCGGCCAGTGGTCGCCGCATCCCATGCCCGACCCGGTGATCCGCACGACACCGCCGAGGACGATCAGCCCGAAGGCCAGGCCCGCGCCGCTCCAGGCGACCCGGCGAAGCAGCCTGGCGCGATCACCGTCGGTCGAGTTCGTGTATGGAATGGCCGCCCCCGCACCCGGAAGACTCCCGCCAGTTGGAGAGGCCCCCACGGCCCCCGACCCCTGCGGCGCTGGAAAGAAACCGGGCGCGGGAGCCCATTGTCAAGGATATATTCAGCCATGCCATCGACATCCGGCGATGCTTGGGGCGAGCGTCTTCCACGCCGCCTCGGGCTCTGGAGCGCGATCGCGGTCCTGGTTGGCTCCACCATCGGCAGCGGGATCTTTCGAGTTCCGGCCGGCGTCGCCGAGCGGCTGGGCGACCCGGGGCCGGTCATGCTGGCGTGGGTGCTGGGCGGTGCGATCGCGGTGTGCGGGGCGCTTACCTTGGCGGAGCTGGCCGCGGCGCTGCCACGCTCGGGCGGAGTGTTCGCCTATCTGCTCGAGGGGTTCGGGCCGCTCCCGGCCTTTCTCTTCGGCTGGTCCGAGCTCACGGTCATCCGGGCATCCGCGCTCGGCGCCATCGCGACGATCTTCGCCGAGTATCTCGGCTACTTCATCCAGCTCACTGCACCTCAGGTGCGGTACGTGGCGGCGGGCGCGGTGGTTCTCGTCGGGCTGCTCAACTACGTCGGCGTTGAGAGCGCGGCCCGGTTCATGAACCTGATCACGGCGCTCAAGTACGGGGCCCTGGCCGGCCTGACGCTGCTCGCGCTCACCGCCGGAGAGGGAAGCGTCTCCCATTTTACCCCGGCCTGGAGCGGCGGTCTTCAGCTCTCGCTGCTGGCCACCGCGCTCATCTCCATCATGTGGACCTACGACGGCTGGGCCGATCTTTCTTTCATCGGCGGCGAGGTGAAGGACCCCGGCCGGACCCTGCCGCTGGCGCTGATTCTGGGGACCGGGTCCATCGTGGTGGTCTACCTGCTGCTCAACTTCGCCTACATTTACCTGGTGCCCCTGGCCGAGATGGCGGCGTCGCCGCTCATAGCGGCCACCGCCGCCGAGCGGATTACCGTGTTCGCCGGCGCCGGAGGGGCGATCATCTCCGGCGTGGTGATGGTGTCGTGCCTCGGCGCGCTCACCGGTTCGATGATGACCGGCCCGCGGATCTTCTTCGCCATGGCGGACCGGGGACTCTTCTTCCGCGCCATCGCCCGGGTGTCACCCCGCTACCAGAGCCCCTCGGTGGCCATCTGGCTCGCCACCGTGCTCGGCGTGGTGTACGTGCTGTTCAACGATTTCCAGCAGCTCGCCGACAAGTTCATCCTCGGCATCTGGCCGTTCTACGCACTGGCCGTGGCCGCCGTGTTCGTTCTCCGCCGCACCCGCCCGGACCTGCCGCGGCCCTACCTCACCTGGGGTTATCCGGTAGTGCCGCTGCTCTTCCTCCTGGCCTCCGTGGGCATGGTGCTCAACGCACTCTGGACCGACCCGCTCAACACCGGGATCACCTTCGGCATCATCCTGGCCGGGATACCGGTCTATCTCGCCTGGCGCGCCCGGGCTGGCCCGATGCCGGAGACGGCGGCGGCTGGCGACTAGCACCGGAAGCCCGCGCGGAACGCCCGCTCAGTCCTGGATCTCCAGCGCCAAGTCCGCCGCCCGGACGCTGTGGGTCAGCGCCCCGATCGAGACGTAATCCGCCCCGGCATCGGCGTAGGCCCGCACGTTCTCGAGCGTGATTCCCCCACTCGCTTCGATCTCGATTCGGGGTCGGAGCGACCGAGCCCGCTCCGCCCAGTCGCGCAGGGTGCCCGGGGCCTGGTTGTCGATCAGGACCCTGGTCGCGCTGGCCGAAGACGGCGACACCGACATCACCAGCGCTGTTACCATCCCGGCGGGCCTCGACGCCGCCGACGGG
>JACCSE010000059.1 GCA_013813145.1 Gemmatimonadales bacterium | reverse complement strand
GTGACGGCGGCCAGCGGGAGGCCGCCGGCCAGCGACTTGGCGGTGACGATGAGATCGGGGGTCAGCCCGTAGTGCTCGCAGGCGAAGAGCCGGCCCGTCCGGCCGAAGCCGGTTTGGATCTCGTCGGCGACGAACAGGATCCCGTGCTCCCGGGCAAAGGCGGCGAGGACCCGGACGAATTCGGCGGGAGCCGGGATGAAGCCTCCCTCCCCCAGCTCCAGCTCCATGACGACCGCGGCGACGGACTCCGGGTCGACGGTAGCGGCGAAGAGCTCGTCCAGGTAGCGCCGGCTGGCCATGCAGCACCGGGTCGACGTCTCACTGCCGGGCGACGCAAGCGTCGCCCCTACGGCGTGCTCTTGCAGCCCCGCTGCCCGGCACCGATAACAATACGGAAACGGGATCCGATACACCTCCGGCGCGAATGGCCCGAAGCCCTTCTTATACGGCATCACCTTGGAGGTGAGCGCCAGGGCGAGATTGGTCCGGCCGTGGAACCCGTGCTCGAAGCAGACGATCGCCGGCCGGCCGGTAAATGCCCGGGCCACCTTCACCGCGTTCTCCACCGCCTCGGCGCCGCTGTTGACGAGGAAGGTCCGCTTCTCGCCGGCGACCGGAGTGATCTGATTGAGCCGCTCGGCCAGCTCGACGTACGGTTCGTAGGTGGAGACCGGGAAGCAGACGTGGGCGAAGCGGTCGAGCTGTTCGCGGACCGCGGCGACGACGTTCGGGTGGCGATGTCCGGTATTCACCACCCCGATGCCGCCGCCGAAATCGATGAACCGGTTCCCGTCCGCATCGGTGAGCACGGCCCCCTCCGCGTGGACGATCGCGATCGGGGTCACCGCCGGCACCCCCCGCGGCACCGCCCGGGCGCGGCGGGCCAAAAGCGCGCGGCTGGCGGGGCCGGGAATCTCGGTCCGGAGCTGGATGACACCGGGCATGGGGCCTCTGGCGGCTGGGTGGTGAGAGGTAAGGAGTAAGGAGAGCGGAGGGGGAAAGGAAGTACGCCCATAGACCCCAGTGGGGGCGACGGTTGCGTCGCCCCGGCGAGGCCAGCCTCGCCCCTACGGGCGCGGCTGGGGATGGCGGCCCACCACCCCGAATGGCACCCGGGGGGCTGGACAGGGGGTGGGGGGCGAGGGCTAAGATGGAAGTGCGGCTGCCCCCACAGGGGGTGGGCGTGTTTGCATCCTCCGACCAAGCGGAGGGTCCGATCCTCGTAGCTGACCATCTCCTTGAGCTGCGAGCCCCTATCTGCGGGGGGGGCGAGGCCGAAGCCGCCGGATACGGCGCCAGGCCAGACCGAGTCCCGCTTCACCCGAAAAGAGGAGTTTGTGAAAGTCCTGATGTTGGGTGCCGGCGCGGTGGGGACCGTGTCCGCCCTCAAATTCAAGCAGGAGGCGATGCTCCAGCAGCTCGTCATCGCCGACGCGGTGTCCGCCCGCGCCTCCCTCCTGGCGGACCGGCTCCACGATCGGCGGGTTTCCGCCCTCGGCCTCGATGCCCGCGACCGCGGCGCGCTCGCCCGCACCATCCGTGAAACCGGCACCACGCTGGTCCTGAACGCGGCCTTGCCCGCTACCAACCTCCAGGTCATGCGCGCCTGCCTCGACGCGGGCTCCGACTACATCGACCTGGCGAGCGGGGGCACCGATGCCGACGGCATTCCGAAGCTGAAAGACCAGTTCGCGCTCGACGCCGAGTTCCGGGCCGCCGGCCGGCTCGCCCTGCTGGGTATGGGCGCCGACCCCGGCACCACCAATGTCTACGCCGCCTACGCCGCGAAGCACCTCCTGGACGTCGTCACCGAGTTCCGGGTCCGCGACGGCGACAACTCCGTCTGCCAGGGGCACGATGGATTCCTGGCGGCTTTCAGTCCCTGGGTTTTCATCGACGAATGCCTCTGCAAGGCCGTCTCCTGGCGGGATGGCGGGTTTCACCTGGAGGAGCCGCTCACCGGGGTCGAGCCGTTCGATTTCCCGGAGCTCGGCGTGCTCAACTGTTTCTACGTGGACCACGAAGAGTCGCAGACGCTGCCTCGGTTCTTCCCCGGAGCCCACACCGTCGATTTCAAGCTGTGCATGGACCAGGCGACGGTGGAGACGCTTCGGGTCATGAAGCGGCTCGGACTGGCGGGAAAGGACCGCATCCGGGTGGGGGACGCGTCGATCGTTCCGCGCGACCTCGTGGTATCGCTGCTGCCTCAGCCCAAGGACCTCGCCGGGCGGATGCACGGCAAGACCTGCGTCGGCACGCTGGCCAGGGGAGTAAAGAGCGGCGAGTCACGCGCGTACTACATCTACAACGTGTCGGACCATGAGACCGCCTACGCCGAACTGGGCGTGCAGGCCACGGCCTACCAGACCGGGATCCCACCGGTCATCGCGGCGCGTCTCATACACGAGGGCATCTGGTGCGGCGCCGGAGTCATGTCTCCCGAGCAGTTCGACCCGGACCCGTTCCTCGATCGCTTGGCGCGCGAAGGAATGCCCTGGCGGGTCCGCGACGACACGGCACGCGCCGGCCTCCTCCCGGTCCGCTCGCGGCCGAGTCGGGAGACTGTCGCAGCCTGAGCTCCTGCGGCTGTTCACCACGAAGGCACGAAGAGCACGAAGGGCACGAAGGAAACAACAAGGAATGTGTTGTTCTTCGTGTCCTTCGTGTCCCTTCGTGCCTTCGTGGTAGATTGGCCAGAGATCTCCTGAGTAGACTGAGCGTCGGTCAAGCAAGGAACGGAGGACCCAATGGTGAGTACGGCGAGAGCGCCGGGGAAGGGCCGCAAGTCCGAGGTCGCCCGGTACCAGATGTATATCGATGGGAAGTTCGTGGACGCGGCTGGGGGGAAGACGTTTGACGTCTACGACCCGGCGACGGAGGGCGTCATCGCCACCTGTCCGGCGGGTGAGGCGGAGGACGTGGATCGGGCGGTGCAGGCTGCGGTGCGTGCGTTCTACGGCGGGTGGCGCTCGGTCAGCGCTCAGGAGCGGGGGCGGGTGCTCTTTCGGCTGGCGGAGCGGGTGCGGGCGCGGCGCGCGGAGTTGGCGGAGCTGGAGACGATCAATTCGGGGAAGCCGATCGTCGAATCCGAGTACGACATGGACGATACCGCCACCTGCTTCGAGTACTACGGGGGCCTGGCGACTAAGATCAACGGCGAGGTGCTGCCGGTTCCGGCGGACGCCATCGCCATGGCCATGCGCGAGCCGGTGGGGATCGCGGGCCAGATCATCCCCTGGAACTATCCCCTCATGATGGCGGCGTGGAAGATCGCGCCCGCGCTCGCCGCGGGGTGCACCGTCGTGCTCAAACCCGCGGAGCAGACGCCGCTCAGCATTCTCAAGCTGGCGGAGGACTTCGAGGCGGTCGGCCTGCCGCCGGGGGTGGTCAACGTCGTCACCGGTGACGGCCCGGGGGCCGGCGCGCCGCTGGTGGCGCATCCCAAGGTCCGCAAGATCGCTTTCACCGGCAGCGCCGAAGTCGGCAAGCTCATCATGCGGAGCGCCGCCGATCAGCTCAAGCGAGTGTCGCTCGAGCTGGGCGGGAAGTCGCCCAACATCTTCTTCAGCGACGCCGACTTCGAAAATGCGGTGGACGGGGCGCTCTTCGGCACCTTCATCAACCAGGGAGAGGTCTGCTCCGCGGGAAGCCGGGTGCTGGTGCAGCAGGACATCTACAAGAAGTTCGTCGACGCCGCGGCCGCCAAAGCGAAGACGATCCGGCTGGGACCCGGGGTTGACCGGGAGACCAAGATGGGCCCGCTGGTGAGCGCCGAGCAGCGCGACCGGGTGGCGAGCTATCTGAAGGTGGGACGGGGCGAGGCCAAGGTGGCGGCCGGCGGCGGCACGCCGAAGGAGTTCGACACCGGCTGGTACGTCGAGCCGACGATCTTCTACGACGTGGACAACGGCGCCAGGATCGCGCAGGAGGAGATCTTCGGCCCGGTCATGAGCGTCATCCCCTTCAGGGACGAGGCCGAGGCGATCCGGATCGCCAACGAATCGCCGTACGGGCTCGCGGCCGCGGTCTGGACCCGCGACATCTTCAAGGCGTTCCGAGTGGTGAAGTCGCTCGAGGCCGGAATCGTGTGGGTGAACCACATGCAGCCGACCTTCGTCGAGGCGCCATGGGGCGGGTACAAGATGAGCGGGTTCGGGCGCGAGCTGGGGCACTGGGGAGTCGAGGAGTACCTGGAAACCAAGCAGGTGTTCATCAATCTGGATGAGAAGCCGATCGGGTGGTATTGAGGGCGGGCAGACGGGCAGGAACGGTACACCGCGCTGTCATCCCGAGCGAAGCGAGGGATCTTCTTCGCGGGTATCGTAGCCCGTCCTACTGCCCCGCTGCCCCCTCAATACCACCCGATCGGCTTCTCATCCAGATTGATGAACACCTGCTTCGTCTCCAGATACTCCTCCACTCCCCAATGTCCCAGCTCGCGCCCGAATCCGCTCATCTTGTATCCGCCCCACGGCGCCTCGACGAAGGTCGGCTGCATGTGGTTTACCCACACGATTCCGGCCTCCAGCGACTTCACCACCCGGAACGCCTTGAAGATGTCCCGGGTCCACACCGCGGCCGCGAGTCCGTAGGGTGATTCGTTGGCGATTTGAATCGCCTCGGCTTCGTCCTTGAACGGGATGACGCTCATGACCGGGCCGAAGATCTCCTCCTGGGCGATCCTGGCGCGGTTGTCCACGTCGTAGAAGATCGTCGGCTCGACATACCAGCCGGTCTCCAGGTCCTTGGGCGTACCGCCGCCGGCCGCCACCTTGGCCTCCATCCGTCCGACCTTGAGGTAGCTCGCCACCCGGTCGCGCTGCTCCGCGCTCACCAACGGGCCCATCTTGGTGTTCCGGTCCACGCCGGGTCCCAGGCGGATCGTCTTGGCCTTGGCGGCGGCGGCGTCCACGAACTTCTGGTAAATGTCCTGCTGCACCAGCACCCGGCTGCCCGCGGAGCAGACCTCGCCCTGGTTGATGAAGGTGCCGAAGAGCGCCCCGTCCACGGCGTTCTCGAAGTCGGCGTCGTTGAAGAAGATGTTGGGCGACTTCCCGCCCAGCTCGAGCGACACCCGCTTGAGCTGATCGGCGGCGCTCCGCATGATCAGCTTGCCGACTTCGGCGCTGCCGGTGAAGGCGATCTTGCGGACCTTGGGATGCGCCACCAGCGGAGCGCCGGCCCCGGGGCCGTCACCGGTGACGACGTTGACCACCCCCGGCGGCAGGCCGACCGCCTCGAAGTCCTCCGCCAGCTTGAGAATGCTGAGCGGCGTCTGCTCCGCGGGCTTGAGCACGACGGTGCACCCCGCGGCGAGCGCGGGGGCGATCTTCCACGCCGCCATCATGAGCGGATAGTTCCAGGGAATGATCTGGCCCGCGATCCCCACCGGCTCGCGCATGGCCATGGCGATGGCGTCCGCCGGAACCGGCAGCACCTCGCCGTTGATCTTGGTCGCCAGGCCCCCGTAGTACTCGAAGCAGGTGGCCGTATCGTCCATGTCGTACTCGGATTCGACGATCGGCTTCCCGGAATTGATCGTCTCGAGCT
>JACCSE010000008.1 GCA_013813145.1 Gemmatimonadales bacterium | reverse complement strand
CTGCCCCGCCGCCCCCTGTGCTAGAACGCCGGCCCCAAGCTAAACGTCCACAGCCCCTTCACCGCCGGCCGGTCCTGCGGGATCGAATAGTCCAATCGCGCGACCGCGAACCCGAACAGGTTGGTGCGGACGGAGAATCCCAGCGTCTTGAGCGGAGTGCGGACGCGGAGGTCGTCATCGCCGTCGCGGCGGCTCCAGCGGATCGTGCTCCGCTGATCCCACGCGAGGCCCACGTCGTAGAAGATCGCTCCCTCCAGTGGCGGAATGCCGGCCGGAGTTCCGAACGACGGATTCAGGATCGGGAAGCGCAGCTCGACGCTGGCGATGCCGATCTGGGTGCCGATCAGGCGGTCGAGCTCGGCGCACCCGGTCTCGGCCTCGGGATCGTTGGCGTTGAGACACTCGTTGCGCCGGTACGAGCCGGAAGTATTTCCTCGGATCAGGTCGGTGCTGCCGGCGAAGATTCGGAATTCCTCGGCGTCCGATCCGATGCGGCCGAAGTACAGCGCCCGAGTGGCCAGGACGATGGGCCCGAGGATCCGATCGTAGCGGCGGTAGTCCGCGGTAACCTGGCTGAAGTTCCAGTTCCCGACGGTCTGCGCCAGCTCGAGACGGTAGCGGCGGCCGTAGAACGGCGCGACGTAGCCGAACAGCGAGTTGTCGAACACCAGCGCGGCCGAGGGCTGGAAGTAGGAGACACCGGGAAGGTTGTCGGTTTCCAGAAATGGGTCTCGGGTGAGCGCGCCGGCCGAGTTGTACGGCTCGTTGATCCGCAGCAAGGCGTCGTCCACGTTGGCGAAGCGCACTCCCGCTTCGATCCGCTGGAACCGGCTGACCGGATAATAGGCCGAGCCGAACGCGGAGCGGACCACCAACCGGCGGATTCTGGTGACTCGGATGTTCTCCCCGGGATTGGTCCCGGATATGAACTGGGTCGGCTCGAGGTAGTAATATGGGTCCTGGGACAGACCCACCGCCCAGTTGATCCGCCGGCTCAGGTTGGCGTAGGCGGCCAGAATCTGCGCCTCGCTGATCCGGCCGTTGACATACCCCGCGAAAATCAGCTGGTGGTTGCCGAGGATGTCGCTCAGCGAAATCGCCGAGCCGCCGAAGAAGCCGCGTCCGAAGTTGTCGCGAGCGTAGCCGATCGACGGTCGCGCGATGTAATCGGGCGAGAAGCGGACCCGATAGTCCTTGAGCGTGAACTCGCTGGTATCCGGCAGGCTGTAAGTGGCCGAGTCGAGCAGCGCCGCGACCGACACCGGCTGGAGCAGCTGGGTCGAGTCCCCGGAGCGGCTCACCTCGCTCGAGGAGCGGAAGCCCTGCGGGGTGCGGTAGATGGAGCCGCCCTCACCGACCTGGGGGCGGACCTCCTCGCGCACCTGGAGGGATCGGGTGGTGTCGAGCGGCGGCACCACCACGCGGGCGAGCATACCGACGCTGTCCACCGTCTGCTGCCGGTACGGCGTGCGCTTGAGCGCGCGGGGGTTGGTGATGCTGTAGATGTCGTACTTGCTCTGCTCGTAGTACACGAAGGCAAGCCGGTCGGCCTGCGCGGCCCAGGACAGCACCGGCGAGAGTGGGACGATGCCCTGTGAGCCGGTATAGAACTCGGTGAGCTGGTAGACTTCGTCCTCCCCGAGATCGTACAGGAAGATGTTGCTCACGCCGTTCCGGTCGGACACGAATGCCAGCGAGCGTCCGTCGGGCGCCCACTGGGGGCTGGCATTTCTGCCTCGCTCCATCTTGTCGAGCACCCGCACCGAGCCACCCTGGAAATCGTACACCGCGATCCGGAAATTGCCGAACGCGAGGGTGCGGAAGTCGGTCTCCGGCCCGCGGTCGGTCGAAAAGGCTATCGACTTGCCGTCGGGCGCCCAGACGGGATGGAGGTCGGCGTACTTGTCCTGAGTCAGGCGCCGGAGGTTCTTGCCGTCGCGATCCACGATGAACAGATCGCTGAAGCCTCCTTCATAGCCCGTGAACACCAGGCGGCGGCCATCGGGACTCCACGAGGGGGTGGTCACCCCGCTGAGCTTGGGTTCGATCCGGCCGACCTGTTTATTGCGCTCCACGTCCACGATGACGATGTCGTCCCGGGGACCGCGCTTCGCGGCGAAGGCGAGATACTTGCCGTCGGGCGACCAGTTGGCCTGCGAGTTGATGAAGCGGTAGGTCTCGTAGTTGCTGCTGATGCCCGACTGGAGGATTCGCCGCTTCACCTCGCCGGTGACTCCGTCCGCCAGATAGAGATCGACCGAGTAAAAATCCTTCTCGCTGAAGTAGACGACCTGGGAGCCATCGGGCGAGAGGGCGGGCGCAAGGTGCAGCGTCCCGTCGGAACGCTTCTCGGTAAGCAGCTCGTCGGCCACCGCCCGCGCCCGGGCCCGGGCGCCGATCTCGGGCAGGTAGCGCTTCTGGACCGCGTCCCGCCACTGCTCCGAGAGCTGCTCGATCGTCAGGCCGATGGTGCGGCGGAAGGCGGGCTCGATTCCGCCCGCCAGGGTGGCCTTGAGGATGGCCCCCACCGCCTCGTCGCCCCAGCGCTCGGCCACGTAGGACCACAGCGCGTGGCCGAACCGGTAGGGGAAGAACTCATACGGGTCGAGGGTCATCTGCTCGATGGTCGGCAGCTTGCCCTCGAGCGAGGCGTCGCGGAGCCACATCGCCGTCTCGGAGTCGATCGGTCCCTGCGAGAGGTACTCCGCCATGCCTTCCGCGAACCAGAGCGGCGGGGCGATGGCGATCAGGGTCTGGATACCGGCGCCGGCCCGCCCCCGGGACCAGACGTCGTACTGGAACTGGTGCACCATTTCGTGGATCAGGACGTGCTCGAAATCGGCGTAGGAGCCGGTAAAGGGGAGCACGGCCCGGTTCCGGGCGAAGTCGGTGACGCCGCCGGTGCCTTCGCCGCCGACTTCGGTCGCGTTGGTCTGGAGGAAGTCCGAGTGCGAGGCGTAGAGGATGATCGGCTTCCGCTCGCGGAACTCGTGATTCAGGACCTTCGAGAGCTTCGCGTAGGAGCGCTCCGCCATGCGGGCCGCGTCCATCGCGGCGATCCGCTCGCGCTCGTAGTAGTACACGTCGAAGTGCTCGGTCTGGATGACCTTGAAGTCGAACTTGGTGTACT
>JACCSE010000595.1 GCA_013813145.1 Gemmatimonadales bacterium | reverse complement strand
GCACACAGTCCTCCGGTCGGACACACCCCTGGCTCGCTGGCGGAGCTCCGAGCCCTGATGTAGGGGAAGCCGCTCCAGGCTCAAGGAGCATCCCAGCAACGGCGAGGGGGCCTCACCGGAGCACTGTGTGCTTGTCCGGAGGGCGGACACACCCTGGCTCGCGCCCGGGCACACGATCTTCACGCGCTCGTCGCAGCTCAGGCGAACGGTCTGTCCGTCCTCGGTTCCGATCCGAACCGCAGGACGTGCCCATCGGGGTCCTCGACTTGCATCTCATAGGCCCAAGGGCGGTTGGTCGGCGGCTGTCTGAAGCTCACACCCATGACGCGGTAGTGTTCGTAGAGGGGCTCGATGTCCTCTACGCCGATCCAGATCCAGGTTCCCGGCTGCCCCTGGTCCCCCTGACAGAGCATGATGGCCTTGTCATCGCGCGAGACCGATGCCATGTCGGTGGAGTCGCCGCCCCAATCCACTTTGAAGCCCAGGACGTCCACGTAGTATCGGATACTGGCTTGGATGCTCCTGACGCTCAAGATCGGAATGACGCATTCGACGACAACGGCCGCTGCGCCTTTCGTGGACATGCGAATATCTCCGTTCGTAGTCGCGCTATGCTGTTGCCGCATAGCTGAGGCGTCCCCCGCTCATGCGGGCCGCCGAAGTGAAAGGATGAGGGACGGACAAGCCCGGCCCCACGATGTGGCACACCTCGAAGCCCGCCCATCGAAACGCATCGGCGATGAGACCCCGATGGCAGCGCCACCACAGCGCCTCCGCGCACATGACCGCGGTGCAGAGACCGGAGGCCAGGTCGGCGAGCCGGGCCAGCCCCTCAGCGGCTGCCCGGATACCGGCGAACGTCGGCCACGGCCTCGACCTCGTGCGCCAGGAGCAAGTCCACGAACTCTCCGAGCGACCGGGTAGAGTGGCCCACGGTCCACACTCGGGGAGCCATGCCGAAAGCTACGCTGCCCTACGGAAAGATCCCCAACTGCTGGTAGCTGAGCGCGACCTTGTCGATCGCCACGATCAGCGCCGCCGTTCGGAGGTCCACCTTGCCCCCGTGCTGCTTCCACACCTCGCGTATCGGATGGTACGCGCCGGTCATCGTCTCCTCCAGACCCGAGTTGACCAGGTCCTCCTCGCTGGCGCCGCGGGTCACCCGCTCGGTCTGCTCGGGCGTGAACTGCCGGCCGATCGATCCTTCGACGACATGAAGCAGGCGGGCATAGGCGTTCTGCTCGAACCGCTTCTGCATCCTCCCGAAGCGCACGTGCCCCAGGTTCTTCACCCACTCGAAGTACGATACGGTGACGCCGCCCGCGTTGAGATAGGCGTCGGGGAGGACCAGCACCCCGCGCCGGGTGAGAATCTCGTCGGCCTCGGTGGTGGTGGGCCCGTTCGCTCCCTCGGCCACGATCTTGGCCTTGATGCGGGGCGCGTTCTCCGCCGTGATCTGCCGCTCCAGCGCCGCGGGAACCAGGATGTCGTAGTCGAGCTCCAGAGCGTCCTCTCGCCGCGTGAGGTTGGTCGCCCCGGAGAACTCCAGAATGCTCCGGCGCTCGCGCCGATGGGCCATCACCTTCTCCAGGTCGAGGCCGTTCGGGTCGGCGATCGCCCCCTCCGATTCCGCCAGGCCGACGAGCACCGCCCCAGCCTCCTGGAAGAACCTGGCCGCGAAATAGCCCACGTTCCCCAGCCCCTGAATCACTACACGCTTTCCCTGAATCCCCGGCGAGAGTCCCAGCGCCTGCATGTCCTCGGCGACGCTGCACACCTCGCGCACACCGTAGAATACGCCGCGACCGGTGGCCTCGACCCGGCCCCGGATCCCGCCGGCGCTCACCGGCTTCCCGGTGACACAGCCCATGGCGTCCAGCTCTCCGGGGCGGAGCTGGGTGTAGGTGTCGGCGATCCAGGCCATCTCGCGCGGGCCGGTCCCGACATCGGGCGCGGGGACGTCCAGGCCGGGGCCCATGAAGTTCTTGCGGACCAGCTCGAAGACGTAGCGCCGGGTGATCCGCTCCAACTCCGCGGGGGAGTAGCGCTTGGGATTGAGGCGAATGCCGCCCTTGGCGCCCCCGAAGGGGACGTCCACCAGCGCGCACTTGTAGGTCATGAGCGCGGCGAGCGCCTGTACCTCCTCCGCGTCCACCGCCTCGGCGTAGCGGATGCCGCCCTTGCAGGGGAGCTTGTGGTGGCTGTGCTCCGCGCGCCAGGCGTGCATCACCTCGATCCGGCCGTCGTCGCGCTTGATGGGGAAGCTGGTGTAGAAGAGGTTCTTGCAGGTCCTGATGTTGGCGAGCAGTGTGGGATCGTGGTTGGTGAACCCGGCGGCGCGATCGAAGGCGCGGTCCACCTGCTCGAGAAACCTGGCGCCTAGGGACATGTCGTGCTCCGGGTTCGGTCAGCCGATCACCCAGCCGGCGAAGGAGAGCCATGCGCCGGTACGCCCGATCGCGATGCGCAGAGGGCCCGAGACGATCAGAAACAGACCGCCCCAGAGGAAGGCGGATGCACCCGGCCGTGCGCCGCGCGATCGAACCCCATGCAAAGGTGTCGCCCCGCGCCGCCCTCCGGAAGTTACACCGAGCCGGCTCCACGGGTCCTTGGAGGAAGGAGCGTGGCTCCACAGGATACCCTGAACTCGAAGAGACCCGCTATGCGCCATCCAATCGGCCTGCCCCTGGCTCTCCTGGTACTCGGCGCCTGCGGGCGCGGCCCCACCGAGCCGGAGGGCACTCCAGCCCTGCTCACCCAACTGCCGCGCCCCCTCTCGTCCGCGGAACACCGGATCGTGGACGGGGCCAACGCCTTCTCCTTCGACCTGCTGCGGGAAGCCACCCGGGCGCTGCCGTCCGACTCCAACGCGTTCCTCTCGCCGTTGAGCGCCTCGATGGCGCTGGGTATGACGCTCAACGGCGCGAGCGGCGAGACGTTCGAGATGATGCAGACCGCCCTCAGGCTGGCCGGCATGACCGAGGGCGAGATCAACCTGGGCTACCGCGACCTCATCGCGCTGCTCGGCGGGCTCGATTCCCGGACCGAGATGGTGATCGCCAACTCCATGTGGGGCCGGGAGGGATTTCCGCTGGCAGAGGCGTTCACCACCGCCGGCCGGACCTACTTCGACGCCGAGATCAACACGCTGGATTTCGGGAGCCCCGACGCCGTCGGGACGATCAACGACTGGGTGAGCGGCAAGACCAACCAACGGATCCCCGCGCTGCTCGATGAGATCAGCGGCGAGGAAGTCCTGTTCCTGATCAACGCCATTTACTTCAAAGGCAAGTGGCGGCACCCCTTCGATCCGAACGACACCGAGAGCGGGTCCTTCCACGCGGCGGACGGCCGAGACCGCGGGGCGCGGCTGATGCGGCTGGAGGAGACGCTCAAGTATCAGGAGAACGACGACTTTCAGGCGGTGGACCTGCTCTACGGCAACGGCGCATTCTCGATGACCGTGCTCCTGCCCAAACCGGGGCGGGCACCGGTCGAGGCGCTGGCCGGCCTGGAGCCCGCGGCCTGGCAGGCACTCGCCGACGGGTTCCAGGAGGAGCAGGTGAACCTGGCGCTGCCCCGCTTCCGCCTGGAATACACTCGGCGTCTCAAGGACGACCTCGAGGCGCTGGGGATGGCGGTGGCCTTCGACCCCCACCGCGCCGACTTCTACCGTATCGCGGACATCAGACCCGAACAGCTCTACATCACCCGGGTGGACCAGAAGACGTTCGTCGAGGTGAACGAAGAGGGTACCGAGGCCGCGGCGGCGACGGCGGTGGGAGTTGGGACCACCAGCGCGCCGCAGGTGATCGAGATGCGGGTGGACCGACCGTTCGTATTCGCGATTCGGGAGCGGCTGTCCGGGGCGGTGATCTTCCTGGGGGTGATGAACGTGGTTGGGGAGTAGACCAAGCGAGTCACAGGGAAGTGCCGCCGACGTCACCCTGAGCCGAGCGAAGGGGCCATGCCCTTGCCAATGGCTCCTTCGCTGCGCTCAGGATGACGGCAGCGCTGCCCCACCGCTCAGCCGGCGAGCGGCACCAGAAACTGAAGCTTCCCGCTCGGCGCCGCCTGAATCTCCGCGACGATCTCGACGGCGATCTGGAAATCCTGCCCCAGGGCTGATTCGATCGTTCGGGTCAGCTCCCGGCGCTGAAGCTCGGACGGCGGCCGGCGGGCATCGACCAGGAAGCGCAGCCGCCGTCCCGGTTCCTCCCGCACCTGGAACTGGTAAACCCACTCGTACGCCTGGGCGCGGCCGATCAGGCTGGTGATGACCGGCGTGGTGATCAGCGCACCGCTGGGCCGACGAATGGCATGCGCCGTCCGCCCATGCACCCGGGTGAGGAGGCCCAGTCCGCGGCCGCACTCGCACCTTTCCGGCACCCGCGCGGCCATGTCTCCCATCCGATATCTGATCAGCGGCATCGAGGTGAGGCCGAGGCTGGTGACCACCAGCTCGCCCAGGGTTCCGGGAGGAACCAGCCTGCCATCCGTGCCGACGACCTCGACCACGAACGAGTCGTCGTTCACGTGGAGGAGCTCGCGCCGCGTGGGACAGGACCAGGCGATCACACCGAATTCGTTGGTGACGTATACGTCGACCGCGGGAGCCTGGAAGGCTTTCTCGGCCAGCTCGAGACAGCGGTCGGTCACCTCCATTGCGGTACAGAAGACGGCACGGGGCGGCTGAATCCGAGCTTCGGTGGCCAGCACGTGGTCGGCCAGCGCCTCGATGGCGCCCGCGTAGCCGGTGAGGATCGGCGGGTGCAGCTCGCGGACCCGCTCCAGCACCTGCTCGAGCGGCGCGTCCGAGGCGAGGCGCTCCACCCGGGGCAACACGCCGATCTTGCGCAGCATGCTGATCGGGCCGGCCCGATCCGGCTTACCCACGGTCGCGACGTTGATCTGCGCGTCCCTTACGCTGCAGCCATACGCCGCGTAGACCCTCCACCAGCGCGCGGAGTAGTCCGCCTCCTCGATTCTGGAGCGCACGAAGCGGCCGGGCATCCCGGTGGACCCCGAGGTGAATACGTTCACCAGACCGTCGCGGCCCGCCGTGAGGAAGGCGTCGAGGCCATGTTGGGCTATCGTGTGGCGGTCGAGGAATGGAAGCCGCTCGAGCTCGTGCAGCTCGATCGCCCCCGGGTCGTGGAGGCCGGCCGCGCGGAACGCGGCCTCGTAGTACGCCGTCCCGGCCGCCCGAGCGAGCATCTGCCGGAGGCGGGTCCGGCGGCGCGCGGCCAGCTTCTCGGGGGATAGCCATTGCTCCCGCGCGAGACGCGCCGAAGACCGGAGGAGAGTACCGATCGCGGCCAGACCGGCAGTGGCGATGATCGGGCTGGCCATGCGGGCGGCTCCATTGCATCGGGAGGCTACAGTCGCGCGCCGGGTTGCGGCGGGCGGGTCCGGGGGGAAGCAAGTTGCAAATGTGGGTCCGGAGCATGCTGCGGCACGGCATCGAGGTCCGCCAGGGCTCGGACGCCGGGGGTTAGGATGTCGGAAGGCGTTTGCCCGATTGACCTTGCGCGTCGGTGTCGAGGGGCTTGTCGTCCCAATACCGCCCGAGCCCGCGTCCGCTGCCAGTCCCCTCACACCGCAGGTTGCGGCGCCGGGGCGTGCGCGGGCTGGTGACTCGCCCACCAATCCCGAGCCCGCTCCTCGCCCGACGCGCTGGCACAGGGGATTTCGGCGAGCCGGCGCGACAGCTCTCGGGCGGACTGGGGACGGTCCGCCGGATTCTTCGACAAACATTCCAGCACCAGAAGCTCCAGCGCCGGTGGGATCGGCAGCTCGGTTCTGGCCGACGGCGCGGTCGCCCTGGTTTGAGCGTGGTGCAGCAGGATTCCCAGCGGGGTTTCGGCCGTGAACACGAACTGACCGGTCAGCAACCAGTAGGCGACGCACCCGGTGGCATAGATGTCGGCCCGGTTGTCGACCGAGACATCGCCCATTGCCTGTTCCGGCGCGATGAACGCCGGAGTGCCCTGCACCACGTTCTCCCGGGTGAGTCCCGGGCCTCCATTCGCCTCTCGATCGAGCGCCTTGACCAGCCCGAAGTCCAGGACCTTGACGAAGTCGTAGTCCTGGCCGTAGCGGCACAGAAAGATGTTCGCCGGCTTGATGTCGCGGTGGACCAGGCCGCGCGACTCCGCCTCCGCGAGCGAGTGGCAGACCTGGCGGAGCAGGAAGATGGCCCGCTCCGCCGGCACCGGCCCGAAGCGGCGCACGAGGGCGTCGGCGTCGAGGCCGTCGAGCAGCTCCATGACGTAATAGAAAGCCCCGTTGTCGGCGACTCCGAAGTCGAACAGCTCGACCGTGTGCGGCGACCGGAGGCGCGCGATGACCTGCGCCTCGTGCTCGAACCGCCGCTGGGCCTCCGCCGACGCGAGGCCGGCGGGGAGCGACGGACGAATCAGCTTGATCGCCGCGGGGCGGGCCAGCATCCGGTGCCGGGCCCGCCAGACTTCGCCCATCCCGCCCTGTGCGATGCCGGCATCGGAAAGGACAAATCCGCTTCGGGCGTAGAACTCCGGCGGGATCTGATCGCCCATGAGCGTGCCCACCGCCCAGCTCACACAATAGAGGACGGGGCCGATCGCCGATGTGATGAAGAGGAGCAGGGTCAGGAGGCGCACCCGCCCCCGGACCTGTTCGAGCAGATCCGGCGGGAGCGCCGAGATCCGCGGCGTCTCGGCGGAGGGCGGCTCCGGGCCCAGGAGGGTGACGTGCATGCCGGTGAGAGTCGAGGGTCTAGAGTCGAGGGTCGAGGGTCCGGTCCTCGACCCTAGACTCTTGACC
>JACCSE010000567.1 GCA_013813145.1 Gemmatimonadales bacterium | reverse complement strand
GGTCAGGACCAGCCGCCCGGTCCGCCAGTGGATGCTGCCGGCCAGAACCCGCTTCTCGTTCGTCCCGGGCGTCTCGACCTCAAGCTGCTCGCCTTTGCGCATCCACATCGACCCGACCTTCGGGTTGGTGTTCAGCTCGACCTCGTCCATGAACACCGCCGTCTCGTCGTCCGGCAGGCCCCGCAGCAGCCCCCTCATACACGTTCCCGGTGATGCTGTCCCGTTCTTACAATAGGAGGTGAAGCCAAGGTCAGCGGCAGGAGGCAGCCATGATCCGCGTGCGATTACCCGAGCCCGAGGCCCAAGAACTGGAGGCGGAGTTCCGCGCCACCGAGGATCGCAAGTTGCGCGACCGCCTCCAGATCGTCCTGCTGGCCCACAGGGGCCGCAAGCACCAAGACATCGCCAAAGACCTCGGCCTCAACCGCCGCTCCGTCCAGCGCTGGCTCAACGCCTACTGCGAACACGGCCTGGCCGGCTTGGCCCCGAAGAAGGCCCCGGGCAAGATGCCCGGCATCCCCGCCTCGCTGGCCGACGAGATCAAGCGCTGGGTGATCGCCGGCCCTGCCGGGCAGGGACTGGACCGCGCCAACTGGACGCACGAAGAGTTGGCCGACCATTTGTTCAAGACGCACGGCCTGAAGACCTCGCGCTCGGCCATGCACCGCTTCTGCCAAAAGATCGGCATCCGGCCGTACCGCCCCACCTACCGCTACCTGCGCGGCGACCCCGCCAAGCAAGCCCAGGCCACCGAAGACCTCGCCGGGCTCAAAAAGGGGCGAAAGCGGGCGAGTTCATCCTGCTGAGCCAGGACGAGGCGCGGTTCCAGATGGTGCCGACGTTACAAGCGACGCTGGGGGTCAAAGGGCACCGACCAATAATCGGCACGCGCGACTGCAAGGACGTGCTGTACGTCTTCGCCGTCTTGAACTTGATCTCCGGGGCGGTTCACGCCAACACCCTGGAGAGCCTCCAGGAGGAGAACCGCAAGAGCGAAGACAGCAAGACGCGCCGGATGCAGCGGGCGTTCGCCGACCACCTGCGGCACGTTGGGCGAACCTACCCCAAGGAGAAGAACAAGCGGGTGGTGCTGACGACCGACAACGCCCCTTGGCACCGCGGGCCGCTGATCGATCAGGCCATGCGGGAGAACCCTCACCTGGAGTTCTACCGGATGCCCAGTTACAGCCCGCAGTTGAACGTGATCGAGCGGTTCTGGAAGAAGCTGAGGCGGCGGGCGACGCACAACCGACTGTTCGACACCATCGCCGACATGAAGGAGTCGGTTCGTAACAGCCTCCGCTACTTCCAGACCGTCCGGAGTCGACTACTTACCCTCATCAACGGCCGCACCAAGAAGTCGTCCAAATGAGACAGCATCACCGGGAACGTGTATCAGGGCGTTCAGCTTGCCCTCCCGCTCGGGATCCCTCGGGCGGAGCACCGGGCGGGGCCTCCGCCACACCAGCCCGGCGGACCGGAGCCACCGGCGGACCGTCTCGGCGCTCACCCGGAGGTGGTGGTCCTCGGCCAGGACGACGGCGGCCGCCTCGCAGCTCCAGCGGCTGCGGGCGAACCCAAAGTCGGTCGGGGCCAGTTCCAGCACCCAGCGGACGACGAAGGCGACCCACGGGCTGCAGCGGCGGGGGCGTGCCGGCTCGAAGACGGCGTCGAGGCCGCCGCTGAGGAAGCGGGCCCGCCAGCGGGCGATGGTGCCGGTGGAGGTGTACAGCGCCGCGGCGATGGCGGCCCAGGCCCAGCCGTCGTCCAGCAGGAGCAGGAGGTGGGCGCGGAGCCTCCAGTCGGGGCGGGCGGCGCGGCGGTAGTGGCGCAGCAGGGCCTTGCGTTGGTCGGGGCGGAGGGAGATACTGAGGGCCATGGCTTGGTACCTGCGGGGGTCGGCCTGTGTAGCACCGACCAACGTAGGGCCAAGCCTCTTTCATTGGCCACCCCAACCCTTGGCCTTCACTTCCGCACCAGCGTGGAGCTATTTACTCACATTCCGCACCCATCGCGGCGAGTTTGACCCGAGGGGGTAGCGTCGCCACAGCTCTCCTGGGACAACCGGGTTACGCCCCGGTCGCCCGGGAGACTACCCATGGACGCTCAGACCCGCTTCCGCACCCAACTCGTCGGCGCGCTCCCCGCGATCGTCCACTACTTCGACGAGTTGGACCTCGCCGCCACGATCGACGAACTCGTCCCCTGGGAGGGCGACATCCCCCTCGGCACGCTGGTCGAGGTTCTCGTCGCCAACCGCCTGCTCCAGCCCAAGGCCCTGTTCCGCATCGGCCCGTGGGCACAGTCGGCCGCCCTGACCGACTACTACGGGCTCACCCCCGAGCAGCTCAACGACGACCGACTCGGCCGCGCCTTGGAGCGCCTCGCCGCGCACGCCGAGACGATCCAGGCCGCTCTGGTCCTCAAGGCCATCGACCGGTTCGGGCTGGACGTCACCCAGGTCCACTACGACCTGACCACCGTCGAACTGTACGGGGCGTACGAGTCCGAGCAGCTCGAGGGTCAGCCCCCGCCGGCGCCGAAGCCCACCTACGGGCGGACCAAGAGCGGTCGCAAGCACGTCAAGCAGATCCAACTCGGGCTCGACGTGACCGGCGACGGCGGGGTGCCGGTCGGCCACCTGGCGCTGGACGGGAACGCGGCCGAGGTGACCAGCCACCTGGACAACCTCAAGCTCCTCGCCCGCACCCTGCCCCGGGCAAGCTCCTGTACATCGCCGACACCAAACTCGACGCCCCGAAGAACTTGCTGACGATCGCCGCCCGCAAGGGCCAGTTCCTGTGCGGCGGCGTCCTCTCCCCGCAGTTGCAGGAGCGGTAC
>JACCSE010000565.1 GCA_013813145.1 Gemmatimonadales bacterium | reverse complement strand
GTGCAGCCGGGCGGAGGCGGTCAACGCCTGCCAGAGCTCGAGATTCTCGATCGGGCCGGTCTTCCGCCTCCAGCCCCGGGAGGCCCACCCCGGGACCCACTCGCGCATCCCCTTCACGAGATACTCGGAGTCGGAGACGATCAGCGCCCGCAAGCGGGCGCCCTTCTGCGCCAGCAGTTGGAGCGCGGCGATGGCCCCGCTGAGCGCCATGCGGTTGTTGGTCGTCGCCGGCGCGTGGATGTAGAAATCGCGCCGCTCGATCCTGCCGCTTGGCACCCGGCTTTCGATCAGGCCGCCACCCCCGCCCGGGTTGTCACCCTCGCGGCCGTTACCCAGGCAGCTCTCGTCCAGATGAAGGATCGCGACCCGGCTCAACCGATCACCTGGAAGGAGTCGATCTGATCGAGTCGGAAGATGAGCTCCTCGCCGGTCATCGGCAGCCGCGCGATCAGCGCTTCGTGCCGTCCGACCGAGGTGACCCGGAGCGCGGTCACGATATACTCGGTTCCCCGCCGGGCGAGCGCCACCCGCAACCCGTCCCGCGCGGCGCGCTCGAGCTGATCCATGCGGTCGGTGGTCCACCGGAGGGGCGACATGGGCGAAGGATGAAGTATTCGGCTCGGACTGTCAGAGACGGCGCGTGACTGCGATCCGTCCCGCCTCCCCCGCCACCACCCTCCCCACCACCGCCGCTGCCGGGGTTTCCTCGCTCCGCAGCGCGTCCAGCAAGGCCGCCTCCTTCTCCCCGGGCACCGCCAGCAGCAGCCCGCCGGACGTCTGCGCATCGCAGCAGAGGAGGCGATCCGGCTCGGTCAGGTCCTCCGCCCACGCCACCCGCTCCGCGGTCGCGTCGAGATTGCGCTGAGTGCCACCCGGCACGATGCCGCGGGAGGCGAGATTCCAGGCGTGAGCGAGGATCGGCAGCGACTCGTAAGCGATCTCTGCCGCCACCCGGCTCGCGTCCAACATGTGGGCGAGGTGCCCGAGCAGGCCGAAGCCGGTGACGTCGGTCGCGGCACTCACGCCGATCCGGAGCGCCGCCCGCGCGGCGCCATCGTTGAGCGTCGTCATCGAGCGCACTGCCTCCGCCATGCCGGTCTCCAGCAGCGACCCCCGCTTGAGCGCCGTCGCCAGGAGGCCGGTGCCCAGCGGCTTGGTGAGTACCAGGGCGTCGCCGGGGGAGGCGCCGGCGTTGGTCAGCATCCGATCGGGGTGCACTTCACCCACGACGGCCATCCCGACCAGCGGTTCGACCGAGTCGATGGAGTGACCGCCGAGCACCAGGCACCGGGCGCGCTCCATCACCCCGCTCGCGCCGGCCAGCACCTCGCCCAGCAGCTCGAACGGGAGCTGCTCCCGCGGCCAACCCACCAGGTTGAGGGCGAAGAGGGGTGTTGCCCCCATGGCGTAGACGTCGCTCAGCGCGTTGGCCGCGGCGATCGCCCCCCACGCCGCCGCATCGTCCACGATGGGCGTGAAGAAGTCCACCGTGGCCACCAGCGCGCGATCCTCCGACAGGCGAAAGACCGCCGCGTCGTCCCTGGTCGCGGCGTCGACGAGGACTCTCGCGTCCCCGACGTTCGGCAGATGGCGCAGCACCTGCGCCAACTCGGCGGGGCCGAGCTTGCAGGCTCAACCGGCTCCGTGGGAGAGCGTGGTCAGGCGGATCCGGGGCTTCTGGTCGGTCGGCTGCTGGGGCATGGCGGGAAGAAGGGGAAGTCGAGGGCTGAGAGTCAAGGGTCTAGGAAGGCGCCCTCCTTGGCTCCTGGCCTTCGTGCGCCCACCGCATCGCCCGGAGCGCAATCAGCGCGCGCTCCTGCTGCGCGGTGGTACCGAAGGCACCGTCCGGGCGCTGTCGCGCCGCGAGCGCCGGCACCGCGCGTCGAACCGCCGCCAGCCCCGCCTGGGTTCCGGCCGCCAGCAACGCGTCGAGCACGTGAAAGAGATCGGCGTTGGGCCAGAGCCCGTCCCTATCCTGATGCGCCGCCGCGAGCGAGCTGAGCCGCTCCACTACCTCGCCTCTCTCCGGGCCCGCGTGGGCCAGGGCGTGCAAGGCCGCGATGATCAGGTCGGGGGAGAAGTAGCCGGTCCACGTGGTCCATTGATCCGCGAGACAGACGAGGCTGGTGACGTGCTGGCGTACCACCCGTCGGTCGCGGTGGCCCGACCGCAGTGCCGCACGGAGGGCCAGGCAGCTCGACGCGAAGCGGGCGGCCGACTCGGCGCGGTAGATCTTGCCATTGGGAAGGGTGACCGGCGCGAGACGCTGCAAGGGTGGCGCTGGAGCGAAGAAGCCGAGCACGAAGTGCTCGCAGAGCCGCCGCCCGTGCCGTTCCCGGTCGCATCCCTCGCCGAACGCCCCGGGCCTGCCCTGAAGCTCGAGCACCCACCGGAGCACCCGGTCGAGCGGTGCCGCATCCGGCGAGGCGCCGAGGTCGAGCATCTCGTGCGCGCGCCAGATCGTGGTCACCGAGGTGCCCCGAGCGCTCCCGTCGGAGCGCAGCTCGGCGCCGGACCGTTCGATCCACCGGCGGGCGAGCTCGGCGTCGCCGTGGGCGGGTCGGCCCAGCGCCGCCCGAGCCAGAATTCCCTGCCGGGTCGGCTCCCCGGCGAAGTAGAGCGCAAGACGATCGAGAGGTGAGGCCCGGCTCAGCGCCACGGGAGAGTTACCAGCCGGCACGGAGCGAGTCGGGCGAGAGCACCCGGCCCCGAATCACCACCTGTTCCAGCGCCAGGGTATTGCGGATATCGGCCAGCGGGTCGCGCGACAGGACCACCAGGTCGGCCACGTTTCCGGGGGCGAGGAGGCCAAGCGAATCCTTTCCGAGGACCAGGGCGCCGTTCCGGGTGGCAGCCAGGAGCGCGTCGCGCGGCTCCAGCCCGGCCCGCACCAGCAACTCCAGCTCCCGATGCAGCGTGTAGCCCGGAACCAGCATCTGGTTGGCGGCGTCGGTCCCCGCCGCGACCGTGCCGCCGGCCCGGACGAACTGCCGGAGGAAGAGATCCTGCTGGGGCCGTGACCGGCGGAATGCGGCGAAATCTTCCGCGGTCCAGCCGGCGCGCGCGATCATGTCGGGCACGTTCCAGCGGCGCTGCTCCGCTTCGGGAACCAGCTTGAGAATCGTGTCCCCGAGGAGGGCCGGGTCATCCAGCCGGCTGAAGGTCTCATGGAGTATGAGGGTGGGGACCAGGATCACCTGATTCCGCACCAGCTCTTCCGCGACCCGGGCAAGACTGGCGCTGTCGAGCCCGGCCCAACTCCGCTCGAACGCGGTCCAACCGGCGAAGAAGGAACGGTAGTGCGCGGCGTAGAGGGAGGAGGGGCTCCGGGAAGCGGCTTCGGGAACTCCGGTCAGGTGCTCGATGGACCCGATCCCCGCCCGGGCGGCGGCGACCGCGTCGGTCAGCCCCAGGTGGCCGGTTACCCGGAGGTTGAAGGTCTCGGCCTCGTCGAGCAGGGCGCCGAGCAGCGCCGGGTCGATCCGGGTGTAGATCTTGACGAAGTCGGCGCCGGCGTTGACCAGCCGGTCCACCGCCTTGCGGGCGTCGGCCGGACGGTTGGCTCCGATGGCGTCGGCGTAGGTCGTAGGCAGCCCATCGATCATGGCGCCCGCGGAGTAGACCCGCGGCCCCTCCCGGGTGCCCCGGCCCAGCGCATCGCGCAGCTCGAGAGCGGTGACCAGCTTGCCATGGACGTCGCGGACCGACGTGACGCCGAAGGCGAGGTACCGCGGCAGGGCCCAATCGAGCACGCCGGCGTTGCCGTCGGTGAGGTGGACGTGAGCGTCGATGAGCCCCGGGATGATCCACCGCCCGCTGACATCCACCTCCCGGGTGCGCTCCGGCAGCTGGAACCCGGCCCGGGTGCCGATCGATTCGATCCTGCTGCCGCGCACCACGACCACTGCGTCCGGCAACGCCGGGCCGCCGGAGCCGTCGATCAGGGTGGCCCCGATCAGCGCGACCCCGTTGGGCTCCTTCTGCCCACAGGCAAGCAAGAGGCTCAACCCGAGGGCCGAGGCCGCGCGGTGCATGGATGGGCTCATTCAGCAAGAGGATAGGTGTGGAGAACCTGCCGTGGACCAGCGCCTATGCAAGATCCTCGCCCACAACCAATTGCGACGTCGGAGACAAGCAAAAAGGGCGCCTCCTGGGCGCCCTCGGTGCTGGCAGCGAGCCCGAAGACGACTAGCGTCGCCGCCCGCCCTTCTTCTTGGTCGACTTCCTGGCGGGCCGCCGGGAGCGGGAGCTCTTGGCGGCCTTCCGGGCCGTGCCTCTTCTGCCCGTCTTCTTGGCGGACTTCCGGGCGGCCTTCTTCGCTGGACGCTTAGCGGACCTCTTGGCCGCCTTCTTGCCTGACTTCTTGCCCGCTTTCTTCGCCGCGGCTCGCCTGGCGGCCTTCCTGGCCGGCTTCCGGGCAGTCTTCTTCCCCGATTTCTTGGCGCCGGACTTTTTCGCGCCGGACTTCTTCGCGGACTTGGTGCGGGCGCGCGACCGAGCGGGCCGGGGGGAATCGGGTTCGTCCTCCCGAGTCCTGGCCGGGGTGGCGACGGGGGCGGGAGGCTGTTCCGTCGGCAGCGGATCCATCCATCCGGAGCCGGACCAGCCCATCTCCATATAATGAAGCTCGGCCATCGTCGCTTCCTCCGATCGCAGGTACGGCGCGACCCGCCGCCGGTAGTGAGGCGAAGCGCCTGACGAGGCGAAGCGCCTATACAGTGAACGAGCTATATCTGGCGCATCTTCAGGGCTTCCGCAAGGAGTGGCAGCCGTTCCTCCGCGCGCTATACTTACGGGCATTCGCCCGCCCTTTCGACTGGACCGCGACCACCCGGTGACCCTTACCCAGCCCGAACCGGTTCGCTCCCCGTACCGGCGCCCGGCGTGGCCCGTCCTCCGTCTGATGGCGGCCGTCCTCCTGAGCGCCTCCGTCCCCGCTCTCGCCGCGCAGAGCATCGCCGAGGTGCAGGTCACTCCCGAAACGATGACGCTCGGGGTCAACCAGCGGCAGAACATCTTCGCTGCCGCCTACGACCGCCAGGGCAACCTCGTTCCCAGCGCCAAGTTCAGCTTCTGGAGCTCGGACACGCTCATCGCGCGGGTGCTGCGGGATGGGACGGTGGTCGGGATCGGCCCCGGACTCGCCAAGGTGGAGGCCCGGGTCCAGCGTCGGCGGGCATCCCTGGCCGTGCTGATCACCGGCCGAGACACGATCGTGGTACCCTCCGGAAGCGTGCTCACCCTGAATCCCACCGCGCTGGTTCTGCTGCCGGGAGAGCGGGCCACCCTGAATGCCCAGGGGCTGCTGCAGGACGGCTCGCCGGTCGCCACCGGGCGAATCACCTGGAAGACGCTCCAGCCCGGCATCGTGGCGGTCGACTCCCTCGGCGTCGTCATCGGCGTGGGTCTGGGCCGAGGCATCGTGCAGGCGACGTCCGCCGCCGGCCTCACTGCCACCGCGCCGGTCTCGGTCGAGCCGGCGGATTTCACCCTGTCTCGCCAGCGGGTGAGCATCGGGCCGGAGGGTGCGGACACCCTCCGCGCGTTGGTTCCATCGCAGGGCAACCGCAACGTGCGGAGCGGGATCCAATGGCACTCGAACGACACCAGCGTGGTGCGGGTCGGTCCCACCGGCGTGGTGATCGGTCGCGGTCCGGGCGAGGCTACCGTGACGGCCGCCGGATTCGGCCAGGAACTGAGCGCCGCCGTGACGGTGCACGAGGTGCCGCAGGCGCTGGTGGTTTCGCCTCCGGCCGGCGCAGGGCCGATCCAACTGCCGGTGCAGGGGACCCGGGCGGTGTCGGCCGTCGCCGAGTCGGCTGATTCGATGCCGATCCCGGAGGCCCGGCTCGACTGGACCGTGGGCGACAGCTCGGTGATCGGGTTCGATGTCGCCACGCGGGCTCTGACGGGAAAGGCCGTGGGCAGGACGACGCTGACTGTGCGCCTGAGCGGATTCGATCCCGTGGTCTGGAGGGTAGACGTGATCCCGGGATTGCTCGGCCTCGACAGCTCCCGGCTCGGGCTCAGGGTTGGCGGGCGGGCCACCGTCGCGGCGAGGCTGGTAGACGAGGCGGGAAAGGTCGTCGGCCCAGCGGGCGGCCTGGAGTGGACCAGCGACCGGCCCGAGATCGCGCGGGTTTCCGGCGCCGGAACGATCGACGCGCTGAGCCCGGGCCGGGCGGTCGTGACCGCCAAGGCGCCCTGGGGCCGGACCGCCGCGGCGGAGGTGCTCGTGACGGGCGAGCTGGTGGTCTCATCCAATCGGTCGGGGGCGTTCGGGATCTACCAGCTCCGCGCCGCCGCGGGCGACACGCTGATCCCGGTCCTGGTGGATAGCGCGTCCAACGTGCAGGCCGCCCTCTCGCCCGACCGGACCCGTATCGCCTTCAGCTCCAATCGGACCGGCAGCTACGACCTGTTCGTGATGGACGCGGACGGCCGGAACCTTCGGCGGCTCACGAGCGATCCGGGGAACGAGGGCGACCCGGTCTGGACTCCGGACGGCGCCCGCGTCGTCTATGCCGCGACGCCGCGGGGCGGCCTCGCTCAGATACACAGTATCGCGGTGGACGGGAGCGAGGCCCGAGCGCTCACCGCGTCGCCTGGCGGGAATCACTCGCCCGACCTCTCTTCCGACGGACGCAGCATCACCTTCGTCTCGGCCCGGGATGGCAACCAGGAGATCTACGTCATGGACCTCGCCGGTGGCGAGGCGCGGCGGCTCACCAGGAGCGGCGCCCGCGAGTCGAATCCCCATTTCCTGCCGAGCGGCGACCTGCTGTTCGTCGCCGAGGCGGGGGGACGTTCGCGGGGGTCCCGGGTCATGCGCCTCGCTCCCGGCCGATCCGACCCTACGGCGCTGCTCCTTACCGAGCAGCCGGTCATCTCGCTGGATCTCTCGCGCGACGGGACCGAGGTGGCGTACGTCGTCGGCAGGCTCACCGGTGCGTCCAGGGTCAAGGGGCAGTTCAGCTTCTTCATCCAGTCGCTCGCCGGCGGCGCCCCGGAGCAGATCCCCCTCCGCTCCGGCGAGCAGGTCGTGAGTCCCGCCTTCTGAGCACCACCGGTCCAGCCGGTTCATGAGAGCGCTGACGCTGAGGGGAACAGGTGGCCTGGAGCACCTCGTCATGAGTGAGGTGCCGGCTCCCGAGATCCGTGCTCCGCGCGAAGTGCTGGTCAGGGTCAGAGCCGCCGCGCTCAACCGTCTGGATCTGTGGATGACCGGCGGGCTTCCCAACGTCTCACCGGTCTTTCCATTCGTCGTTGGCTCGGATGGCGCGGGTGTGGTCGAGCGGGTGGGCGACGGAGTCCGGGCCGTGCGTCCCGGCGATCGGGTGATGATCAACCCGGGCATATCGTGCGGGCATTGTCCCGCCTGCGTGCAGGGCGAGGAGCCGCTCTGCCGCGACTTTCGGATCCTCGGTGAACACGTGCCGGGAGCGGCCGCCGAGTACGTCGTGGTGCCGGACGAGAACCTGGCTCCGGTTCCCGAGGGGATGGGTTGGCCGGAGGCCGCCGGATTCTCGCTCTCCACCCTCACGGCGTGGCGCATGCTTGCCTCCCGGGCCCGGCTCCTGGCCGGCGAGACGGCCCTGGTCTGGGGGATCGGCGGTGGGGTATCGCTCGCCGCGCTCAAGATCATCAACCTGCTCGGCGGGCGCGCCATCGTCACCAGCGGCAACGAGGTGAAGCTGGAGCGGGCGCGCGAGCTGGGGGCGGCCGCGGCGCTACACCACGGGCGGGAGGACGTCGTAGCGGAGGTTCGGCGGCTCACCGGCGGACGGGGGGCGGACGTCGTGGTCGAAAGCGTGGGCGAGCAGACCTGGGCGAACTCGCTCCGCGCCCTCCGGAAAGGCGGGCGCGTCGTGGTGTGCGGCGCGACCACTGGCCCTTCCGCCGGCTTCGATCTGCGCCGGCTCTTCTGGAACCAGTGGAGCATCCTCGGCTCCACGATGGGGAGCCGGCGGGAGTACGCCGAGATCGTGCGGCTGGCCCATCAGGGCCGACTCTGGCCGGTCGTAGACCAGGTAGTGCCGCTGGCGGAGGGGGTCGCGGCGTATACCCGGATGCAGCGCGGCGAGCAGACCGGGAAACTCGTGCTCGAGGTGTCGACGTGAACGAACTCTGGGACCGCCTCCTCATCGGCGCCGAGCAGATCGGCACGGTCCTGCCCGCGCTCCTCGGGGCGACCGTCATTCTGCTGACCGGCTACTTCCTGGCGCGCCAGATCCAGCGCTGGACTGACGACACCCTCAAGCGGGTGGATTTCAACCGGGTCGCCGCCGCCGGCGGGCTCGACGAGGTGGTGGGCCGTACCGGCTCGCGGCTCGACCCGGTGCGGGCGCTGGCCAAGCTGATCTTCTGGCTGGTGATGCTGGTCGTGATCCTGCTCGCGAGTACGGCGCTCGGCCTGGAGAGCATCAACCAGATGTTCGGGATGATGCTTTCGTTCATCCCGACGCTCATCGCCGCGATCGTGATCGTAATCCTCGGCATGATCGTCGGCGAGTTCGTCCGGAGCCTGATCCTCGCGTCGGCCGGCGGAGTCGCCGGCGTGCCGACGGTGGCGAAGATGGCGAAGGGCGCCGTCATCGTCATCGCCATCTTCATGGCGCTGCAGCAGGTGGGAGTGGCGGAAGAGATCGTCACCGCCGCGTTCACCCTGATTCTCGGCGCGGTGGCGCTGGCGGTGGGACTGGCGTTCGGGCTGGGGAACCGGGAGCTGGCGGGGGAGATCACCCGTCGCTGGTACGAAGAAGGCCAGCGCCGCGACCGCCGCCGGACCGACCACACGGGGCCGAACACGCCGCCGGGGGATGCGCCGCCGATGCTGGACTAGGGGGCAGCGGGGCAGGGGGGCGGCGAGGGCACGGC
>JACCSE010000558.1 GCA_013813145.1 Gemmatimonadales bacterium | reverse complement strand
ACGATGCGCCAGCCGATGCTGGCCTCGCCGCTTTGGGGCGAGCGGATCGAGCGGCTGCGCGAGGTGATCTGGCGGGAGGGAAGCGATTCGGCCAGCCTGGACAACGCAATGGAGTTGCTGGTGCGCTCGGGCCGCGACGTGGTCCACAGCTCGATGATGATGATCCCGCAGGCGTGGGAGAAGTATGCCGATCTGGACCCGGCGGTGAAGGCGTTCTACGAGTACCACCAGTGCATACTGGAGCCGTGGGACGGTCCGGCGGCGCTCGCATTCACCGACGGGGTGCTGGCCGGTGCCGCGGTGGACCGGAACGGGCTCCGGCCCTGTCGCTACAAGGTGCGCCGCGACGGGCTGGTCGTCGCGGGTTCCGAGGTCGGGCTGGTGGACCTCGATCCACGGGAGGTGATCGAGTGCGGCAAGGTAGGGCCGGGCGAAGTGCTGGTGGTGGATACGGCGAAGGGCGAGGTGGTGCGGAACCTCGATGCCAAGCGACAGGTGGCGACCCGCCGGCCCTACGCCCGCTGGGTCGCGCGCTACATGGCGACGCTGGTACCTGACCCCGCCCGCTCGGCACCCGCGCCTGAGGGCGAGGAGCTGCTCCGCGCTCAGCGCGCGTTCGGCTATGGCTTCGAGGACCTGCGCCTGGTGCTGGAGCCGATGGCCAGCGGAGCCGGCGACCCGGTCTGGAGCATGGGCGACGACACACCGATCCCCCCGCTGGCTTCGTCGGCGCCGAGCGTCTACGCCTATTTCAGGCAGCGCTTCGCCCAGGTGACCAATCCGCCCATCGACCCGCTCCGGGAGTCCATGGTGATGTCGCTGCGAATGCACCTGGGACGCCGCGGCTCTCCGCTGCTGGAGCGGGCATCGTATGCCCGGATGCTCCGGTTGGAGCATCCGGTACTGCTGGAGGACGAGGCAGCCGCTCTGCACAACGTCCCGGGCTTCTCCACCGTCACCCTCGACGCGGTATGGGATGTGTCCCGAGGGGTGGACGGGCTCCGGCCGGCGCTGACCGCGCTCCGTCGGGCCGCCGAACGGGCCGCCCGCCGGGGCGCGCGGATCATCGTCGTCAGCGACCGGAGCGCCGACGAGCGGCGGGCGCCGATCCCGATGCTGCTCGCGATCGGTGCCGTGAGGCAGCACCTGGTGCACACCGGCCTTCGCGCCCGCGTGGGACTGGTCGCCGAGGCGGGCGATGCGTTCGACATTCACCACTTCGCCACGCTGATCGGCTACGGCGCGGAGGCGATCCATCCGTGGCTGGCGCTCGCTGGTGTGCAGGAGATCTTCTCAGCGGGGCAGCGGGGCAGCGGGGCAGCGGGGCGGAAAGGCGAAGGGGAGCCGCGACCGGGGCCGGAGGAGGCGCGTCAACGCTACCGGAGTGCGGCGGAGAAAGGGCTGCTCAAGATCCTGTCCAAGATGGGGATCTCCACATTGTCGTCCTATTGCGGCGCGCAGATCTTCGAGGTGCTGGGGCTGGGGCACGAGGTAATTTCCACCTGCTTCGCCGGTACCGCCTCACCGATCGGGGGGGTCGGCTTCGAAGAATTGGCCGAGGACGTGCTGGCGCGGCACCAGGGCGCACGACTCATTGGCGAGGACGGGCCGACCTCGCTCCCGGATCACGGCCGGGTTCGCTTCCGCAAGGAGGGCGAGGACCACGGCTGGGCGCCGCCGATCGTCGTCGCCCTCCAGCAGGCGGTGAAAGCCGACGCGCGCGAAGCGTACGACGGCTTTCTGGTGAAGCAGGCGGCCCGCCGCCCCGCGGGCCCTCGCGATCTGCTCGACCTGCGCCGCGGCGCCGAGGTGCCGCTGGAGGAGGTAGAGCCGGTCGAGGCCATCCAACGGCGCTTCGTCTCCTCCGCGATGTCGCTCGGCGCGCTCTCGCCCGAGGCACACGCCACTCTCTCGATTGCGATGAACCGCATGGGAGCCCGCTCCAACTCGGGCGAAGGGGGCGAGGACCCGCACAGCTATCGCTCGCTGGAGAACGGCGATCGTGCGGACAACCGGATCAAACAGGTCGCGTCCGCCCGTTTCGGGGTGACGACCGAGTACCTGGTGCGCGCCGAGGAGTTGGAGATCAAGATCGTGCAGGGCGCCAAACCGGGCGAAGGAGGCCAGTTGCCGGCGCACAAGGTGACCGAGCTGATCGCCCGGCTGCGGCACGCGGTGAGCGGCATCCAGCTCATCTCGCCCCCGCCGCATCACGATATCTATTCCATCGAAGATCTGGCGCAGCTCATCCACGACCTCAAGACGGTGAACCCCCGAGCCCGAGTCGGGGTGAAGCTGGTGTCCGAAGCCGGCGTCGGCACCGTGGCCGCGGGCGTGGCCAAGGCGTACGCCGACTACGTGCTGATCGCGGGACACAACGGCGGGACCGGGGCCTCGCCGCTCAGCTCGATCAAGCACGCGGGCTCGCCGTGGGAGCTCGGCCTGGCTGAGACCCAGGCGATCCTGGTGCGGAACGGCCTGCGCCATCGCATCGAGGTGCGCACCGACGGCGGGCTCAAGACCGGGCGCGACGTGGTCCTCGCCGCACTGCTCGGCGCCGAGAGCTACGGCTTCGGCACCGCGCCGCTGGTGGCCATGGGCTGCGCGATGGCGCGGCAGTGTCACTCCAACACCTGCCCGACCGGCATCGCCACTCAACGGGCCGACCTCCGGGCCAAGTTCAAGGGCACCCCGGAGCAGGTCATCGCCTACTTCGGCCTGGTCGCGCAGGACGTGCGCCGGCTGCTCTCCGGGATGGGTTTCCGCTCGATTCAGGAGATCGTCGGACGAAACGACCTGCTGGAGCGGGTGGAGCGGCCGGACGTGCCACGGGCCCAGATGCTCGACCTCTCGATGCTGCTCGCGCCGACCGATGAACAGGGCCGGCGCCGGCGCCCCAACGGGCCGCTGCATCGCACCGAGCACCGGAACGACCGGCCGGGGGTCACGTCGCTGGACGAGGAGATCCTGGCGGAGCTCCAGCCCTATCTCGACAGCGGGCTGCCCTTCTCGGGCAACTATCCGATCCACAACCACCATCTGGCGGTCGGCACCCGGGTGTCGGGCGCGATCGCCGAGCGGGTGGGCGACGCGGGACTCGCGCCGGGATCGGTGCGTCTCCGCTTCGCCGGCACCGCGGGTCAAAGCTTCGGGGCGTTCGGCTGCCGCGGAGTGCACCTCGAGCTGGAGGGCGAGGCGAATGACTATGTCGGCAAGGGACTGAGCGGGGCGGAAATCACCATCCGTCCATTCCGGCGGGCGGCGTACGCCGAGGTCTCCCACCAGCATCTGGTCCTCGGCAACACGGTTCTCTACGGGGCGACGGCCGGCAAGCTCTTCGCCGCCGGCCAGGCGGGAGACCGGTTCGCGGTGCGCAACTCGGGGGCGGTCGCGGTGATCGAGGGCGCCGGCAACCACTGCTGCGAATACATGACCGGCGGGATCGTCGCCGTGCTTGGGCGGGCGGGGCGGAACTTCGGGGCCGGGATGTCCAACGGGGTCGCCTACGTGCTGGATGAGACGGGCAACTTCGAGGGCAGGATCAACGGCGACATGGTGGAATCGGCCGAACTGGACGACGAGGACGTCGAACTGCTGCGGCGGCTGGTCCACGAGCACGAGGAGCGGACCGCGAGTCCCCGCGCGCGGACGATCCTGGTGCAGTGGGCGGACTATCTCCCGCTGTTCCGGCGGGTGGCACCTCGGGGGGCCGCGGAGCTGGTAGCGGCGACCCGGATGGGGTATCTCGAGGGGCCGCGGCAGGAGAGCGAGCCGGCGCTGGCGCGGCGGAGCGCGTAGAAGCCGTGCGTCGTTGGCTAGCCGCTGAAGTCGCTCCCAAGCGCACCTCGCAAAGTAGAGGCTCCGGTCCGGGAGGCCGGTTCCCCTGGCGGGACCGCCAGTTGACGGCCCGGGCCACGCGGCATAACTTGCTGGACGACAAGCAAGCTCACACCGCGCGGCGGAGTCAGACCCTGGCCCCCTCATCCGAGAAGCAACGCAACCCCGTCCGCAGCCGCGCGGCTATCCTCGACGCGGCGGAGAAGTTGTTTGCCGCCAAGGGGTTCGATGCTACCAGCCTGAGCGAGGTCGGCACCGCTGCCGGGGTCTCCCGGGCCACTCCGGCGTATTTCTTCGGCTCCAAATCGGAACTGTACCAGGCGGTGCTGGACCGCTCATTCGCCGAGGTTCGGGAGGCGGTTCGGGCCGGCCGAGCGCGGGCGCTCGCGAGCAATCAGGGCACCGAGGCCATCCTCGCCGGCGCCGTATCCGACTACTTCGACTTCCTCGCGGCCCGGCCCAACTTCGTCCGGCTCATCGAGCGCCAGGCGCTCAACGGGGGGGACCTGCTCGACGGCGTGAGCCATCTCTCGGCGGGCCAGGAGGCCTTGACGGCGATCAGCGTCGAGCTGGGCCTGGACGACTCCCCGTCGGGCGAAGCCGCCCAACTGCTCCTCAGTATCATCGCGCTGTGCTGGTTCCATCTCATTCACGCCCATACCGTCGCCCCCGCGGTCGGTGTGGCGTTGGAGAACGGCGAAGATTTCGAGCGCCGGCGCAGTCACATCGTCGGGCTGTTGCTCAACGGTTTGGCGGGACTCGACCGCCCCGTCACGTCCACCCTCAACCCCTCCACCAGCCATGACTGACGTTCTCGCACACCCGCCGGTCCAGAATCTCCCTCCGCGCACGCAGCTCGCCTCCGAGCAGGAGGCCCGCGAGGTGGCCGAGGCCGCGCGGGAAAAGGAGTGGCAGGCGCCGAGCTTCGTCCGCGAGCTGTTCGAGGGCTCGTTCCGCCTCGATCTGATCCATCCCTTTCCCGCCCCGGATCCAAAGGACCTGGAGCGAGCCCGGCCGTTCATGGAGCGGCTTGAGCGTTTCATGCGGGAGCGGGTGGACAGCGACAAGATCGACCGGGAGGGGAAGATCCCCGAGGACGTGGTGCGCGGCCTCGGGGAGATCGGGGCGTTCGGGATCAAGATTCCGACGGAGTACGGTGGGTTGGGGCTGAGCCAGTACAGCTACACCCACGCGATCGGACTGGTCACCAGCCAGGACGGGAACCTTACGGCACTGCTCTCGGCCGCCCAGTCGATCGGCGTGCCGACCCCGCTCAAGCTCTTCGGCACGCCGGAGCAGAAGAAGCGCTATCTGCCGCGGCTGGCCCGGGGTGCGGTGTCGGCCTTTGCGCTGACGGAGAACCAGGTCGGCTCCGATCCCGCCGGGCTCACCACGACCGCGACGCTGTCGGAGGATGGTAGCCACTACATCCTCAACGGCGAGAAGCTGTGGTGCACCAACGGTACCATCGCCGAGCTGATGGTGGTGATGGCGCGCACCGGGTCCAAGCGGATCACGGCGTTCATCGTCGAAGCCGACTGGCCAGGGGTGGAGGTGGTCCAGCGGCTTCACTTCATGGGGCTCAGGGCGCTGGAGAACGGCATCATCCGTTTCACGGACGTGAAGGTGCCGGTCGAGAACGTGCTCTGGGGTGAGGGGAAGGGACTTAAGCTGGCGCTCATCACCCTCAACACCGGCCGGCTCACCCTGCCGGCCTCGGCGGTGGCGGGCTCAAAGCGCGCGCTGGAGATCGCGCGCCGCTGGGCGACCGAGCGGGTGCAGTGGGGCGCGGCGATCGGGAAGCACGACGCCATCGCCCAGAAGCTCGGCCGGATGGCGGCCGACATCTTCGCCATGGAGGCGGTGTCCGACCTGGCGTCGCTGCTGGCCGACCGGGGTAACGCCGACATCCGGCTCGAAGCCGCGATGGCCAAGATGTGGAATACCGAGACGGGCTGGCGGATCGTGGACGACACGCTCCAGATCAAGGGCGGCCGCGGCTACGAGACCGCCGACAGCCTCAGGAGCCGGGGCGAGCGGGCCGACCCGATCGAGCGCATGATGCGGGACTACCGGATCAACCTGATCTTCGAAGGATCGAGCGAGATCATGCGGCTATTCATCGCCCGCGAGGCGGTGGACACCCATCTCCGTCTGGCCGGGGATCTCATCGACCCCAAGGCACCACTCGGGAAGAAAATCCAGGCGCTGCTCCGCTCCGGGGCCTACTACGCGTACTGGTATCCCAAGCTCTTCCTCGGGTGGGGCCGGGCACCACGCTACGGGGAATTCGGTCCCCTGGCGACCCACGTCCGCTTCGTGGACCGGTCCTGCCGGCGCCTCGCTCGAACGCTGTTCCACTGCATGATCCGCTTCGGCCCGAAGCTGGAGAAGCGCCAGGCGGTGCTCGGCCGGCTGGTGGAGATCGGGGCGGAGCTGCTGGCGATCACGGCGGCCTGCGCGCGTGCGCAAGCGATCCTGAAGGGGGACAGCGGCGCAGCAGGGCAGCGTGGCGGGAGCGCGGTCGAGTTGGCGGACGTGTTCAGCCGGCATGCGCGGCGGCGGGTGGAGGAGAAGTTCGCGGCGGTCTTCGACAACGATGACGTGGCCACGTATCGGCTGGCGCAGGAGGTGCTGCGGAAGGAGCACGAGTGGCTGGAGGAGGGGATGGTACCGGCGGCGGACGAGCGGTAGCTTTCCGCCATGGCCATCGCGGAAGGTAGAACCATCCAGTTCGCGGGCCCGGAGGCGATCGACGTCGCGGTGCTGGAGACGTTCGAGTACGCCGGGCCGGATCAGGAGATCGTCACCGAAACCCGGGAGTTCAGCCCGGTGTGCCCGTACAGCGGGCTGCCGGACTTCGCCACGCTTCGGATCACGTATGTGCCGTCGGACCGGTGCATCGAGCTGAAGAGTCTCAAGTACTACGTGACGAGCTTCCGGAACGTCGGCATCTTCCAGGAGCACGCCACCGCGCGCATCGCCGAGGACCTGTTCCGGGTGCTCCAGCCGAAGCGGCTGGCGGTTGCGACGATCTACAACACGCGGGGCGGGTTCGATACGAGGTGTACGGTGGAGCTGCCGGCGGCATAGCTCCACTGCTTCATCCCGAGCTCAGCGAGGGACCTACTCCGCGGACATCGAACCCGGGTGAGTAGGTCCCTCGCTGCGCTCGGGATGAGGTATCGCTGCCGGCGCCCGCTGCCTCTCGGTCCGGCTCCTACCTGCCTCCCACCGCCACCCCCGCCGACGGCCGGTTCGGCACCTGCTCCGGCCCCGGCTTCGGACCCCTCGGCAATAAGGTCGGATAGTTGGCGAGCTGAAGCGCCGTCGCCGCCATGACGGCGGAGGCCTGCTTCAGGTCGCCCTCGACCGCCTTGTCGAAGGTGTCGCTCTGCGAGTGGTGGGTGTGGAAGTAGCCCCTGGGTTCCTGGTCGAAATTGAACGCCGGGATCCCGTAGTAGGCGAAGGCCAGGTGGTCGGTTCCGCTTTTCACCGCGCTCCTGACGTTGCCGGCGCCGAGATGCGCCACCGGCGCCAGCAGGGCGCGCCAGGTGTCGGCCAGGTCCTCCCGGCCCTGAAGCGCCTGCCCCACGATCATTCCGGTGCCATTGTCGATAACCAGGACGGCCTGGACGCTGTCCGCTTCGGCCGCGTGGGCCGCCGCATACCCCCGCGCGCCGAGCAGCCCCTGCTCTTCACCGCTGAAAAGCAGGAAGCGGATCGTCCGCTTTGGCTTTGCGCCGGACCGGGCGATGGCGCGAGCCGCCTCGAGTACCACGCTGGAGCCCGCGGCGTTGTCGCTGAGGCCGGTGCCGAGGTCCCAACTGTCGAGGTGCGCCCCGAGGATGACGACCTGGCCGGGAAGCTCGCTTCCGCGGATTTCGCCGACGGTGTTCCACTGCCGGACCGGCGAGCGGCCCACCCTGTTCTCCACCCGACCCTCGAGCCGTGGCGTGATGCCGGCGCCGCGCAGCCGCTCGAAGTGGGTGTAGTCCTCGTGGGAGATGACCATGTTCGGCAGCGGCGAGAGCCGGTTGGGCGAGCCGCTCATCGTCATCAGCGCGTGCTCCTTGCCTCCGTCCACCAGCGTCCCCAGGGCTCCTTCCGCTCTGAGCAGGTAGGGGAGATCCACGGTCCACTGGCGGCGCGCCCGGACCGCGGCGGCCGACGTGTCGGCGGTGAGTTCGGCTCGAGCCGCCAGGAACGCCGCCGCCAGCGCCGTGTCCTCGGGCGTCGGGGGCGGCCCGTCGGGATTCCAGACCGGCGAGGAGGGCCTGGGCAGCACCCAGGCGCCTCGTACCCGATCCTTGTAGGCGGCGAAGCTGTCCGGGGTCGAGAGGTCGGCGATCACGACCGGTCCGGCGAGGGTCTTGCCTCCGGTTCCGGCGGTCCAGGCCCAGCTATGCGCCGACACCGCTCGGCGAAACGGCGCCACCATCCGCAATTCGATCGGCCCGCGCTCCCAGACGACACCAAAGGCATAGGGCTCGAGCGCGGCTGAGAGGCCGTACTCGCGGAAGCGGCCAGCGGTCCAGTCGTTGGCGCGCCGCATGGCGGCCGACCCGGAGAGCCGCGGGCCGATGACGTCGGTGAGGTGCTGGATGTTCCGCATCAGCTCCGAGCGCTCCAACGCCTCAGAGATGACGGCGCCCACGCCGGTGGTATCCACGGTGGTCTGGGCCTCGAGCGGTTGGGCGGCGGCGAGAGCGGCCAGGAGAGCGAGACGTCTGATCATGGGTCTGCGGTTCCTGAAGACGTGAGGTATGAACCCGGAGGGGCCCCACCAAACGGCGGCGGGCGCGGCGATGCTGGCGTAGCGCGCCCGACGCAAGTTATACTCGCACTGCAACCCGAACTTCCATGGACGCAACTCGCGGAGGAGTATGGACGTGGCTCAGGACACCTTGACCATCACCGACAACCGCACCGGCCGCAGCTACGAGGTCCCGGTCGCCGAGGGCACGATCAAGGCGACCGACCTCCGGCAGATCAAGGTGTCCGACGACGATTTCGGTCTGATGACGTATGACCCGGCCTTCATGAACACGGCCGCCTGCCGGAGCGCCATCACCTACATCGACGGCGACCAGGGAATCCTGCGCTACCGGGGGTACCCCATCGAGCAGCTCGCGGAGCGCGCCAGCTTCCTGGAGGTGGCGTACCTCCTGATGGAAGGGGAGCTCCCCAGCAAAGCGGAGCTCGACCAGTGGACCGAAACGGTGAAGTACCACACCTACGTCCACACCAACATCACCAAGTTCCTCGAGGGGTTCCGCTACGACGCCCACCCGATGGGCATGCTGCTCGGCGTGGTAGGGGCGCTCTCGACGTTCTATCCCGACGCCAAGAACATCAGCGACCCGGCCAATCGCCAGCTTCAGCGGGTGCGGCTCCTGGCCAAGACCCCGACGATCGCGGCGTTCGCCTTCCGCCACTCGCGCGGGCTGCCGTTCGTCTTCCCCGATAACGATCTCGACTACATCGGCAACTTCGTCAACATGACGTTCAGCATCGGGGGCCGGCACAAGCCGAACAAGGTGCTGCAGCATGCCCTGGAGATCCTGCTGATCCTGCACGCCGATCACGAGCAGAACTGCTCCACCAGCGCGGTGCGGGCGGTCGGCTCGTCCCACGTAGATCCGTTCTCCGCGATCTC
>JACCSE010000543.1 GCA_013813145.1 Gemmatimonadales bacterium | reverse complement strand
GGTATGGCGGTCGGTGATGCCGCTTCATGCGGCCCCCGATTGCGGAACGGCCTACCGCCCTGCCGCCGTTCCGCCCTACCGCCTATTTCGGCGCAAGCACCATCGTCATGTTGCGGCCCTCGAGCTTCGCGTCCGACTCGATCTTGCCGATGTCGGCCAGACTCGCGGCCACCCGATCCAGCACCGCCCGGCCCAGGTCCAGGTGCGCGATCTGCCGCCCCCGGTACATCATCGTCACCTTCACTTTATTCCCATCGCCCAGGAACTCGCGGGCGTGGCGAGTTTTGAACTCGAAGTCGTGGTCGTCGATCCCGGGGCGGAACTTTACTTCCTTGAGCTGGATGATATGCTGCTTCTTCTTGGCCGCCCGGGCCGCCTTGGCTTCCTCGAACTTGAACTTTCCGTAGTCCATGATCTTGACGACAGGAGGGCGCGCGGTCGGCGCCACCTCCACGAGATCCAGCCCGCGCTCCTGAGCCGCCGACAGCGCCTCCTCCACGGGTAGGACACCCAACTGCTCGCCGGCAGGCCCGATGACGCGCACCGGACTGATGCGGATCATGCGGTTGATGCGGGTTCGCTTTTCGCGCTCGTTCGTGGACAGGTGTGTTGCCTCCAGCCGAAAAAGAAAACAGGCACCCGGGAATGCTCCGGGTGCCCGCGACGTCCGAGGCCGCCGGCCGCTTATGGGCCGCCGCGGCGGGATGCCAGGACCCGGTTGCGCTGTGGCTCCAGGCCAGCAGGCTCAGGGTGGGGGACATCGTCCCCGCTTGTATGCAGGGCGGAAATTAGCGGGGTACTGACTTGGGAGTCAATACCGTACGCGCCGACCGGTCGCTGAGGTAAAGTGCCTGCGGCTGTTCACCACGAAGGTACGAAGGCCACAGAGGGCTCCTCATCCAGTCACCATTCGTCTCCTTCCGCACCGGAGGAGCTCGGGACTGAGGTGTTGGTGGGTGTACCCTTCGTGTCCTTCGTGCTCTTCGTGCCTTCGTGGTGAACGGCCGCAGGCACTCAGGCCGCTATCCTAGGCCGGAACTGCCCTAGGCGCCTCGACAATGTCCTCCAGCCCGACCCCCTTCCCCTGCTCTACGGCCCGCCCGAGCGCAATCCGCGGATCGTGCTCGAACACGATCCGCCACCCCTCCCGCACCGCGTCTGCCAGCAGCCGTCGCTTGCTCTCCAGGGTCCGCAGCGGCTCGAGGTCGTAGCCCATGATCCAGGGCAGCGGCAGGTGCGCGGCGGTCGGGATCAGGTCGGCGACGAAGGCCGCCGTCTCGCCGCCGTCCCGCACCAGCACCGCCTGATGGTAGGGAACGTGCCCCGGGGCGAGTCGCACCGAGATGCCCGGCAGCACCTCCTCGTCGCCCTCTAACAGCCGCCAGCGCGAGGCCGCCGCGATCGGCTCGAAGTTGTGCGGCAGGTAGCTCGCCCGGGTGCGCTCGTTGGTGTGGCGGGCGAACTCCAGCTCGCCCTTCTGCACCACATAGGTGGCGTTGGGGAAGGTGGGCCTGACGTGGCGCCGGGGATCGGCCTCCAGCTCCGGGTCCATCGAGGTGTTCCCGCCCGCGTGGTCGAAATGAAGGTGGGTGTTGATCACCCAGCGTACGTCCCGGGGGAGGTAACCCACCGTCGCAAGCGCGTCCTCCAGTTGGGTGGCCCCTTCCAGGCCCTCGTTCTCGATGCCGTAAATGTCGAGGAACTTGGCGTCCTCCTTGTTCCCCAGCGCGGTGTCGATCAGCACCGGGCCGTCGGGGTGTTCGACCAGCAGGCAGCGCATCGCCAGCGGAATCCGGCGCCGCTCGTCGGGCGCGATCCGCGTGCTCCAGAGCGGATAAGGCACCACGCCGAACATCGCGCCGCCGTCCAGCCGCTGGAGTCCGCCCTCCAGCGTGTGGCAGCGGAGGTTGCCGACATTGAACGAGCGGGACAGGGTCACAGTCGGGTCTCCGGGGAAGAATCGGCCCGCGGTTCGGTGGGAAAAGCCCGGCGCGCACGCCGGCCGGCAGCTTTCCGCCGCGACTCGATCGCGGTGATGTCCTGCAGCGTCCGCGCCCCTTCCTCCCGCGCGAGTCGAAGCAGCCGGGCGAGCAGTTCGGCGGTGACAAGCGCGTCGCCCGCGGCGCGGTGGCGGGCGCCGTTCTCCAGGCCGAAGAAGTGCGTCAGACTATCGAGCCCGCAGGAGCGCACTCCCCTCACCAGCCGCCGGGCCAGCCGGACGGTGCACAGCCTCGGTCCGTCGAGCGCGAGGTCGCGCGCCCGGCGCAGCTCGGCGCTCACGAAGCCCCAGTCGAAGCGCGCGTTGTGGGCGACGAAGACCCGGCCCGCGAGCGCCGACAGGACCTGGTCCGCCACCGCGAAGAACGTCGGCGCCTCCCGCACCATGTCGTCGGTGATTCCGGTGATCCCGCACACCATCGGTGGGATCGGCCGCCCCGGATTCACCAGCGACTCGAACATCACCTCGCGCCGGCCGCCCTGCACCACGACGACCGCGATCTCGGTGATCCGGTCGCTGCCGGCCGCACGCATGCCGGTCGTCTCCACGTCCACCACGGCGAACGCACAGTCGTCCAGCAGCGGCGAGCCCTGCACTTCGGGCACGAGCCCCCAGCGTCCGTCGCCCAGCCGGCGGACCCGTGGGTCGGCCCCGAGCAGCGCGATCGCCACCCGCTCGCAGATCGCCGCCGATGCGCCCGGCAGTCCCACGACTCCATGACACAAGAGAGTGGCGGAGGCCGGACCGGTGCGAAGCGACTGGAGCACCCGGTCCACCAGGGTGCTCTGGGGATGGGCCGACGTGCCGATCACAGCGGCGCCCGGCGGAGCGGCAGCGACATGCAGCGCGGGCCCCCGCCCCCCCGCGCCAGCTCGGAGCCCTCGATGGTGATGACGGTGCGATGCTTCGCGTCACTCCAATCGTCGAACGCGAGGAAGTTGACGGCCGGCACCACCCGGAATCCCGCCGCCTCCAGCTCGCAGAGGGTGGATTCGTTCCGGCGATAACTCACGATCGTTCCCGGCCGCACCGCCAGGAAGTTGCAGGCCGAGCTCCACTGCTCTCGCTCCTGCCGGGTGCGGTACCCGCCGCCGGCGAGCACCGGCTCCAGCGGCAAGCCCATGTCGCGGAGGGCGGCGAAGAAGTTGGGCATCTCGCGTACTCCGTCGTCGCCCTTGCGCCGGTGCAGCACCGGCAGCCGTTCCGGGCCCAGGAACGACGGGGGATAGACCACGCACAGCTCGCGGTCCACGTGGCTGAAGATCATGTCCAGGTGAATCGCGGTCGGCGACTTGGGCAGGACGACGACGATCACGTCGGTGACCAGTCCGCGGGCGAAGACCGTCTCGCACAGCGCGTCGAGCGCGGCCGGCGAGGTGCGCTCGCTGAAGCCGAGGACGAGGAGGTCGGGACGCAGGTAGTGGACGTCGCCCCCCTCGAGGGTGTAGTTGCTGCGCCGCTCCTCCGAGCCGTCGTAGAGCAGGCCGGCGTTCTCCAGCTCGGGATGGAAGCGGAACAGCGCCTTGATCAGCAGCTCCTCGGTCCAGCGCACACCGTAGCGCATCGAGCCGACCACGGCGTGGCGGCCGATCACCATGCCGATGTCGCGGGGAAAGAAGAGGTTCGGCAGCGGCGGAAAGGCGAACCCCTCCTCGTTGAGCGCGAGCGTGATCGGGCCGCTCTCCTCCCGGGTGCCCTGGATCAGCATCTCGACGATCTGTGCCGCCGGCATGGTGGAGAGCCGCTGGGCCAGCTCGTCGTCCGGGACGACATCCATCGTCTTGGTGATGAGGAAGTGGCGGGCCTCCTCCGCCGCCAGGATCTCGGCGAGCAGGTCGCGCACCTGGAAGACCCGGGCGAATCGCTTCAATACCGAGACGAACTGACGGTGCTCCCGCTGGGCGATCTCGAGGTCGATGATGTCGTCGTAGAGAAAGTCCTCCCGGTTGCCCGGCGTGACCGCTTCCAGCTCGGGGCCGGGGGTATGCACGAGGACGGTTTCGAGTTGGCTGATTTCGGAGGTGACTTCTACGGGCATGGGGGCAAGGTATCTGGGGGACTCGGGCGGAGGCTAGGGGATTCCGGGCGCTGAAAGGGCAG
>JACCSE010000540.1 GCA_013813145.1 Gemmatimonadales bacterium | reverse complement strand
CCCAGCTCTACTCCACCGGAATCTGCCCCTTGTTCCGCTCCAGCCAGGCGCTGAAGCTCTGGAGCTCCGGGTCGAGCGAACGGGTGAAGTCCACCGATCGGGCCCGCCGGAAGTCGTCGGTGAAGTCGCGCTTGAACTGGAACATGTTTCCCAGGTCGCCGGCGCCGGGGAAGCCGTATCCGCGGTACACCTCGGGCGGCACGTCCACATAGCGCACCTTCCGGCCCAGCGCCGCCGACATGGCAGCAGCCATCTCTGCTCCGCTCAGGTGCTCGCCGGCTATTCCCACCTTCTTGCCGACGAACTCCTCGCCCCGCTGAAAGATGGCATGGGCACACTTGCCTATGTCCTCGGACGCGATCCCCGGCAGCTTGGCTTCGCCGAGCGGCAACGTCACCTCGAGCACACCGTCCGCTCCGGGCTTGGGACCGAGGCCGAAGAAGATGAAATTCTCCCAGTAGAAGGCGGTCAGCAGGAACGTCGTGGGCACACCGGCCTCACGGAACTTCTCCTCGGCTTCGCCCTTTCCGTCGAAGTGCGGCACCTTGTACTTCCCCTGGAGCGTCGGCATCCGGTCGCTCTCCAGCGGAACCCATTTCCTGGTGTCCTCCAGGGTCGACCAGATTACGTGGCGCACCCCGGCCGATTTCGCCGCCCGCGCCATGTTCCCCGCCTGGGCGAGCTCCCGATCCACCGAGAAATGCTCCCAGAAGTTCGTCAGGCAGAACGCGCCGTGGGCTCCCGCGAAGGCGCGCTCGAGCGACGCCGGGTCGTCCAGGTCGGCGGCGACTACCTCGGCACCCGCGGACGCCAACGCCCGAGCCTTGTCGGAGCCGGGATTTCGCGTGAGCGCCCGGACCGCGAACTCGCCTCGCCGGCCGGCGAGGACCGCGCGTACCAATCCACCACCCTGCGCACCGGTGGCGCCCACCACGGCAATGATCTTCCTGTCAGCCACTCGCGGCACTCCTGATTAGAGTTTACGTACTGGAGGTATGCGGAAACGGGAATGTGCGCCGCGTTACAGCCGCCGATGCCCTTCCGTGCCGTATTTGCCGACCGACCCGCAGTGCCCGCTGTGGGGCCAGCCTATCCATCAGCGACGGAGTCAACGTGTCGGATCAAGGTGCAGCCGCCCCGCGGCGGGTACTGAGCACGCTGGACGGCGTGACCCTTGTCGTGGGGCTGGTGCTCGGCGCCGGCATCTTCCGGGCGCCCCAGATGGTGGCGGCCGGCACCTCATCGGATGCCGCCTTCCTCGCGCTCTGGGTGCTCGGCGGGCTGGTGTCGCTGATCGGTGCCTTGTGCTACGCGGAGCTGGCCGCGACCTACCCGAACGCCGGCGGTGAGTACCACTTCCTCACCCGGGCGTTCGGACGTCCGGCCGGCTTTCTTTGCGCCTGGTCCCGGCTGGCGGTGATCCAGACCGGATCCATCGCGATCCTCGCGTTCGTGGTCGGTGACTATGCCGCCGCGCTCTCCGGTCCCGGGGTCGCGGCGGCCTGGACCCCGGCCGCGGTAGCCATAGCCGTCGTCGTCGCGCTCACCGCGCTCAACATCCTGGGTCTCCGGCAGGGTACCAGGACCCAATACGCCCTGACCACGCTGGAGGTGCTGGGCCTCTGCGCCATCATCGCGGCTGGCTTCCTCGGACCGGCCGCGGTTTCCCAGCCCGCCGCTCCCGTGTCGGACGGCGGGGGTCCGGGAATGGGACTCGCGGTCGTCTTCGTGCTGCTCACCTTCGGCGGCTGGAGCGAGGCGGCCTATCTCTCCGCCGAGCTGCGCGACCGGCGCCGGGGCGTGGTCCGGACCCTGACGTGGGGACTGGGCGTGATCACACTGCTGTATCTGCTCGCCAACGCCGCGTACCTGCGTGCGCTGGGGCATTCGGGGCTCGCCGCTTCCGAAGCGGTGGGCGCGGACGTCATGCGCCAGGCGGCCGGCGGGCTCGGCGCCGCGGCGGTGGGGCTGGTCGTGATCGTCGCCGCTCTCTCCTCCGCCAACGCCACCATGATCACCGGCGCCAGGAGCAACTACGCCCTGGGCCGCGACATCCCGCTGTTCGGATTTCTGGGCGGCTGGCACGAGGTCGGCAGCACGCCCAAGGCCGCCTTTCTGCTCCAGGGCGCCATCGCGCTCGCGCTGGTCGGGTTCGGCGCGCTGGCCCGGAGCGGATTCGAGGCGATGGTGGCCTACACCGCACCGGTGTTCTGGCTGATCCTGTTCGGCACCGGCGCCTCGCTCATCGCCCTTCGGCGGCTCGATCCGCGGGCCGACCGCCCCTTCCGGGTGCCGCTCTACCCGCTGACTCCACTGCTGTTCTGCGCCATCGCCGGGTATATGCTCTACTCCAGCGTGGCGTACGCCGGACGCGGCGCGTTCCTCGGTCTGGCCGTCATGCTCGCGGGGTTGCCGCTGCTCGCGCTCGCGGGCCCCGGGCGCACCACACCTGCTCCCCACTCTCCCCCGGTTCCTCGAGGTGCGCCATGGGCGCCATGAACCCGATTTCCTCCTGCGGTGCTCCCACGCGCCGGGCCCTCCTGGCTCTCGCGCTGGTCACCTTTCCCGCTACTCTCGCCGCGCAGGAGGCCTCGGCGCCGGCTCGCACCCCGGACGTGCACTTCGTACCCACCGCGGTCGAAGTCGTCCGGGCGATGCTGGGCGCCGCCAAAGTGAACAAGCAGGACGTGGTTTACGATCTTGGCTGCGGGGATGGCCGGCTGGTCATCACCGCCGTCAAGCGCTACGGCGCCCGTCGCGGTGTCTGCGTGGACATTGACCCGGTCCGGATCAAGGAGAGCCGCCAGAACGCGGACACCGCCGGCGTGGCCAAGCAGATCGAGTTCATGAACGCGGACCTGTTCGAGACCGACCTGAGCGAGGCCACGGTGGTGACCCTCTACCTTCTGCCCATGCTCAACGTACGGCTCCGGCCCAAGCTCTTCCGCGAGCTCGAGCCCGGCACCCGGGTCGTCTCCAACTCCTTCGACATGGGCGAGTGGAAGGCCGACAGCACCATCAACGTGAAGAACGACGGCGGCTTCAGCAGCTTCGCATACTACTGGCGCGTCCCGGCCGACGTCGCCGGCACCTGGAAGGTCGCGGCGCCCGGCGTTCCCGGCGGGAGCTACAGCATGAAGCTGGAGCAGCGCTTTCAGGAGGTGACCGGCACGGCCGAGGTGGACGGCCAGGCGGTTGCGCTGGTGGACGAGAAGCTGAAGGGCGACTCGCTCAGCTTCACCTTGCGCGACGGCTCGAGGGCGACCCGTCTTACCGGGACGGTGGACGGGGCGAAGATGAGCGGCACGATGAGCGGGGGTCAGGCGAAGGGGAAGGCCTGGACCGCCACCCGCACGCTGAAGGGTAAGAGGCAGGAGTTGGTGGACTCGACGGGGTTGGGGCAGTAGCGCGCTACCTCGAGCGACCTGCTCCGCGGGCATCGAACCCCGGGTGAGCAGGTCCGGTCAGTTCACCGCGGCCGCACGCCGCCCCACCGGCCCGTCGTCGAATCACGCTCGACCGTGACGGCGCCCGCCATAGTCCCTCCACGCATGGTCCCCCGAAAGCGCAGCATCGTCTCCGCTCCGCCCAGCGTATCCGCCAGGACGAAGCCGACCGTGTCGCCGCTGACCCGGCCCCCGCTCAGCTCGACCGGACGGCCGCCGTGCGACGCGGTTCCGCTCAAGCGCTGGAACTCCTGCTCCAGCCGGACCCGGTACCGGCGATCGGCGGCGGCGCCGGATACGGTGATATCCCAGGACCCCGCCAGGTCCGCCGGAACGATCCACAGGTGCACCGCCGACGTGGTGCCCGAGGGCCAGGCGACCCTCACGGTGCTGTCGGGCAGCCACTCGCCCATGTCGAAGTTGTGGGAGATCACCCGGCTGCCCGGGCGTAGCTCCCTGAAGAGCTTGGGACGGAGCTGCCGGTTGATCGCGGGCGACAGGTAGAGCGTCACCACCGTCGCCTCCGCGAGGTCGAGCTCGAAGAGATCACCCTCCTCCAGCCTGACCCGGGCGGCGACTCCGGCCGTCTCGGCGTTCCGGCGACTCTCCGCGATCCTGGCTGGATCGATATCGTTGCAGACGCCCCTGGCTCCCCGATCCCGGGCAGCGGAGATCACGATCCTGCCGTCACCGCAGCCCAGGTCGTACACCACGTCCGCTTTACCTACGTGCGCCAGCGAGAGCATGCGCTCGACCACGTCCCCGGCGGAAGCGAGATAGATCACGTCCACCCGCCGTGAGGGGAGGCAGGCAGAGAGGAATAGGGCGGTGAGGCAGGGAATCGTATGTGGAGTCACCACCTGAATATGGCCGGCGAGTGTGATCCATGCCCTAGTGCCCGGTCCCTGCGGCCCTCTATGTTGCCCTCATGACTTGGCCGACGGCTCGCGCACGCGTTCCCTAGGAGGACGGATCTATGAAGCACCTACTCACCCTGCTCGCCGCGGCTTCCATCGCGGCGTGCAGCAGCCGGGTGGAAGACCAGGCCGGCGCCGCCCCCGATACCGGTGACACCACCGGAGTCACCCACGCCATCGACACTACCCGCACGGG
>JACCSE010000537.1 GCA_013813145.1 Gemmatimonadales bacterium | reverse complement strand
GACCACGACGGCGCCCGCCTCGGTGACGGCGACGAGGTTCCGGAGATGCACCAGCGAGAGCGGCGTCTCCCGCGGCACCAGGATGAGCCGGCGCCGTTCCTTCAGCGTCACGTCGGCGGCGCGCTCCACCAGGGAGCGGCTGGTGCCACCGGCGATGGCGGCCACCGTGCCCATGGAGCAGGGACAGATCACCATGCCGCCGGTCCGCCGGGACCCGGAGGCCGGAAGGGCACCGCGATCGGTGTCGGGAAAGGAAGTGACCGAGCCCCAGTCGCCGCCGGTGGCGGCGCGCAGCTCGTCGAGCGAGCCGATCCCGCACTCGTCCCGCAGCAGGCGCATCCCGTGGCTGGACGTGACGAGCCACACCGGCACCCGGTTGCGTGCCAGCACGTCGAGAAGCCGCACCCCGTACGGCGCGCCCGAAGCGCCGGTGACCGCGAGAACGACCGGATGCCGTGTCACCGGGCTCCGGCGAGCCGGTCGACCAGGGCGAACCCGAAGACGGTGACGCTCATGATGCCGTTCATGGTGAAGAACGCCGCGTCCAGCCGGGAGAGATCGCCCGGCTGGACCAGGCGATGCTCGTAGGCGAGGATGCCCGCCGCCGCGACCAGTCCCCCATAGTACCAGACGCCGAACCCCGCCGCCCAGCCGAAGAGGGCCAGCGCCGGAATGGTGATGCCGTGCAGCAGCTTGGCGAGCAGGATCGCCCGGCTCTCGCCCAGCCGTACCACCGCGCTCCGCAATCCCTGGCTCCGGTCGAAGCCCTCGTCCGGCAGGGCATAGAAGATGTCGAAGCCGGCCACCCAGCTCGCCACCCCCGCGGCTACGGCGAGGAGCATCCAGGTCGGCTCGCTCCAGCGTCCCGTGACCGCCAGGTACCCACCGACCGGCGCGATGGCCAGGCTCACGCCCAGCCAGAGATGGGGCCACCAGGTGAAGCGCTTGGTCAGGCTGTAGAGCAGCACCCAGCCGAGCGCGAGCGGACTCAACAGCAGACAGAGCGGGTTGAGCAGCGCGGCGGCCAGGATGAAGAGACCGGCGGCGGCGGCGACCGAGACCCAGACCTGGGCCGGCGTCAGCGCCCCGCGGGGCAGCTCGCGGCCCGCGGTGCGCGGGTTCCGCCCATCGTACTCGCGGTCGGCGAGCCGGTTGAACCCCATGGCGGCCCAGCGCGCCGCGGAGAACGCCAGCACCACGAGAAGCAGCGTCCGGAGCGTCACCGGCGCGCTCACCGACGCGGCCACGACGCCGAGCAGCGCGAACGGCAGGGCGAATAGGGTGTGGGGCAGCTTGACCAGGTTGGCGTAGCGGACCAGGATCGAGCGCCCGGCGAACGTCTGCCCTTCCATCCGCATCATGCGCGAGTGCCCTCGTGCAGCGCGCACACGCCGCCGAGGAAGAGCTTGAAGCGAACCTCCCGGAATCCCTGGTTCTCCAATCGTCGAGCGAGCTCCGCGGGTGGGGGGAACGCCTGAGTGGACTCTGGAAGCCAGGTATAGGCCGTCGTATGTTTCGAGATCCGGCGACCGATCCAGGGCAGCACCCGCCGGAAGTAGAGTTGGTACACCCGACGCAGCAGGGCACCGGGCGGGAGTGTCATCTCGAGAACCACCAGTCGTGCTCCCGGTTTGAGCACCCGGGCCGCCTCGGCCAGGCCGGCGTCGAGGTCCACCAGGTTTCGCACTCCCCAACCGACCATCGCGCCGTCGAACGCCGCGCGAGGAAAGGGCAGGTCCAGGGCGTCGGCCGACACCGGCGCGAGCCGGGGGGACTTGCCCCGGCCCAGGCGGAGCATCGCGGGCGCGAAGTCGGCGCCGATGATCCTCCCCCGGAACCCGGCGCGGCGCGCGAGGGCCGCCCCGAAGTCCATCGTGCCGGCGCAGAGATCGAGGTACACTCCCGCGGGGGCGCGCTCCCATCCCAGCCGTCGGACCGCGTGCCGCCGCCAGAGCTGGTCGAGGCGAAAGCTGATGATGCGGTTGAGCCGGTCGTAGGTCGGCGCGATGGCGGTGAACATCTCGCGGACGTAGGTTCGCTTCTCGGGCCCGCCCGAAACCGGTAACTCACGATCTGAGGCTAACATAGGCGCTGAATGTAGTCGCTGGGCGAGAGCCTTGGCAAGGCGATGGGGTGATGCCTGAGGGCGCGGAGTGGGCCCGGCTCACCGATCAGGAGGTGGTCCTCCTGGCTCGCGCCGGCCAGGAGGCGGCTTACCGCGAGCTGATCCGGCGCTACGAGCGTCCGGTCTTCGCGTTGCTCTTCCGGATGCTTCGCGACCGCGAGCTGGCGGAGGACCTGGCCCAGGAGACCTTCATCAAGGCGCTCAACGCCATCGAGT
>JACCSE010000534.1 GCA_013813145.1 Gemmatimonadales bacterium | reverse complement strand
GCTCGGGCTCGCGACGGAGGCGCAGCGGGAGTTCGAGGTACTGTCCCGGACGGCCGAGTCCGACCCTGAGCGTCTCCTGGCCGTGGCTGCCGCTCTTCGAGCCAATGGTCGAGCGTCGCAGGGCATCCAGCTCGCCCGTCGCGCGCTGGCGAACGGCGCGCCGGCGGACGCCCGTACCTATCGGCTGCTCTACCCGGTGGTCCACCAGGACGCGCTGCTCGCCGAGGCGGCCGAGCAGCGGCTCGACCCCAGCTTCATCGCCGCGCTCATACGGCAGGAATCGATGTTCAATCCGAAGGCGACGTCGCCGGCCGGCGCGCGGGGGCTGATGCAGGTGATGCCCGAGCTGGGCGGGCGCTTGGCCCGCTCGCTGGCGTATCCGCTGTGGGATCCGGTGCTGCTCTACCAGCCCGACGTCAGCCTCCAGCTCGGCTCCTTCCACCTCCAGGAGCTGCTGGGCCGCTACGACCGGCCGGTGGAGGTCCTGGCCGCCTACAACGCCGGCGCCAGCCGGGTGGAGCGGTGGTCCCGCCGGGTGGGCGTGGAGGATCCGGAGGTCTTCGCCGAGCGGATCCCCTTCGTCGAAACCCGGGGCTACGTCCGGGTAATTCAGCGGAATCAGGAGCTGTACCGGTCGCTCTACTCCTGGAGTGACGAGCCGCTCTAGCCCCCAGCCACGGGCCCCGGTGCTCCACCGGGACTTGGATCACAGCCTCTGTAGCGCCTCCCTCCTATTCTGAAGCAGTGCACCTTCCGGGAGGCCAATGCAGCTCTCGTGCGTCTCGGCCGGATTCGCGGCCGTTCTCATCGACCAGCTACGGAGCTAACGAGGCCACACTATGGAAAGCAGAGCGAAGGTCGCGGGCCATGCGGCTCACCCGATGCTCGTGGTGTTTCCCCTGGGCCTGCTCGCCACGGCGGTCATTTTCGACGTGATCTACCTGGTGACGGACCAGGCCACGTGGACCGAGGTGGCGTATTACATGATCGGGGCCGGCATCATCGGCGGGCTGGCGGCGGCGATCCCGGGTACGATCGACTTTCTCGCGATTCCGCGAGGAACCCGGGCCCGCCGGATCGGACTCATCCACGGGGTCGGGAACGTGCTCGTCCTCGGACTTTTCATCCTGAGCTGGCTCCTCCGGCGAGACGCCCCAGGTGCCCCCGCCACCGAGGCGATCGTCGCGGGGCTGGCGGGTGCCGGCCTCGCCGCCATCACCGGCTGGCTGGGCGGTGAACTGGTGGACCGGCTCGGCGTCGGAGTGGACGACGGTGCGCACCTGGACGCCCCGAGCTCGCTCTCCGAACTGCCGGCGGGCGCGGTGGTGGGTGCCTCCCGGGCCAGCATGTCCCACGGGTACACCGGTGCCGAGCGCCGACATTATCCCCAGCCGGCGTACGCGGGCGTCGAGCGCCGCATCCACGGCGCGCGGGGCTAAGCGCCGCTTCACTCCCGGTCTCGCGTCCGCGAGGCGGTCCGGCCCCTCCCCAAAGCGGCGATGTTCGCGCTGGGCGAGGAGGGGCATGCGTCGCTCTTCGAGCAGCTCGTCGCCTGCATCCTGTCCTTCTTCGTTCTGCCGATCTTCTACGGTGTCACCAGCGAGGGACTGGGCCGGGTGCCCGGCCTGAAACACCGGTGGAGGACACGGAGCTCGAACACCTCATTATTCACTTTTCAAACGAGGATACCACGATGGTTACCAAAGCATTGCTGCTTCGGCTGGAGGCAAAGCGCGGCAAGGAGGCCGAGGTCGAGCAGTTTCTCAACGACGGTCTTCCGATCGTGCAGGAGGAGGCGGCCACCGTGGCCTGGTTCGGGATCCGCATGGGGCCGAGCACCTTCGGCATCTTCGACGTCTTCCCCGACGAGGCGGGGCGGCAGGCACATCTGTCGGGTCGCGTCGCCCAGGCGTTGACGGAGAAAGCGTCCGAGTTGTTCGCGGAGCCGCCGGCCATCGAGCGAATCGACGTGCTGGCGTCCAAGCTCCCGGAGCCCCAGGAAGCCACGGCTGGTAGCGTCGGAGGAAGCGCGGGCGGGCGCCGCTAATAAGCTCCTGAGTGCCTGCGGTGTCACCACGAAGTCACGAAGGACACGAAGGGTACACCCACCAACACCTCAGCCCGGAGCTCTTCCAAAGCGGAATGAGACGAGTGGTTGACTGGATGAGGAGCCCTCTGTGTCCTTCGTGTCTTCGTGGTGAACAGCTGCAGGGACTTAGCTGAGAGTCAAGGGCGAGGGAGGCGGGAGAGCATGAACTCGACAGCCAGGTCGGTACTGCTCCAGAGCTGGACGTCGGAGCCAGTGCCATATCGCACCGGCCGCAGCTCGCCCCCGGCGATCTCGTAACTCCACAGCTCGGCGTGCTGAAGCCCCGATGCGTTCACCGCGTCGAGCGTGTGGCGGAGTGCCTGGTGCAGCTCACGCAGGTACGGCTCCAGTGCGGGCTCCAGCGGCCGGCCCGCGGAGTCCGAGGCGGCGGCGATCCGGTGGGCCAGGCCGAGAAAGAGGAGGTTCACTTCCCGGCCCCACACCACCCGCGGCGAATGGTACGGATCCCGGAACCCCTCCCAGACCGACCGCGAGGCATAGGCATCGTTCGCCACCACGGGGCCCAGGCCCTCCACGAAGAGGCCCACTGGATACGGACGCACGAACGGCGCGACGGTCCCGAGCACGGTCTCAGGCGTGGTCCGGCTCTCCAGGAAGAGCGCCGTGGCCGGATCGGTGTTGACGACCGGGATGGGCTCGCCCCGGTCATCGAGCGCTAGCGCCGGGAAATCGAGCGAATCGCGGACCTCGCCGCGCGCGCGCAACGTCTCCTGCCAGTACCGCCGTTCCTCCGCAGGGAGCC
>JACCSE010000511.1 GCA_013813145.1 Gemmatimonadales bacterium | reverse complement strand
GTGCCGCGCTCGATGGTGAACTCCATGTCCTGCACGTCGCGGAAATGCCGCTCCAGGGTGCGCGCCACCCGCTCCAGCTCCTGGTACGAGGCCGGCAGCCGCTCCTTGAGGGTCGAGATCGGCTCCGGCGTGCGGGAGCCGGATACGACGTCCTCCCCCTGGGCGTTGAGCAGGTACTCGCCGTAGAGCGCCCGCTCGCCGGTCGAGGGATTGCGGCTGAAGGTGACGCCGGTGCCGGAGTCCTCACCGATGTTGCCGAAGACCATCGCCACGATGTTGACCGCCGTCCCCATCGAGTCGGGGATGTCGTGCAGCTTCCGGTAGTCGATCGCGCGGCGGGTGTTCCAGCTCTCGAACACCGCTGCGATCGCCCCCCAGAGCTGGCGCACCGGGTCGTCGGGGAACTCGCGCCCGGTCTCGGCGCGGATGTGGTCCTTGAACCGGAGGACCACCGCGCGCATTTCGTCGACCGGGAGATCGATGTCGCGCTCCACTCCAGAGCGCTGCCGGTGCTCCTCCAGGATGTGCTCGAACGGCTTCTTCGACAGGTCGAACACCACGCTGCCGTACATCTGCACGAACCGGCGATACGAATCCCAGGCGAAGCCGGGGTTGCCGCCCTGCCGGGCGAGCCCCTCGACCGTGACGTTGTTGAGTCCCAGGTTCAGGATCGTTTCCATCATCCCGGGCATCGAGACGGCCGCACCGGAGCGCACCGACACCAGCAGCGGGTTGTCACCGTCGCCGAAGTGCTTGCCGGTGGCGGTCTCCAGCCGCTGGAGGTTGTTCTCCACCTCCACCCGGAGCCGCGTGGGGAACTGGTTGCTTTCGAGATAGTGGAGGCAGAGACTGCTGGCGATGGTGAAGCCGGGGGGAACGGGAATGCCGATCGTGGTCATCTCGGCGAGACCCGCGCCTTTGCCGCCGAGAATGTCCTTCATGGCCGCCGTGCCGTCGGCGCGGCCCTGGCCGAAGAAGTAGACCAGCGGCTGGGTATAGGGGCCGCTCATGCCGGGGTCGCGATGAGCGGCGAGGCGTGCCGAAGCTGCACCAGATCCTCCGGGACCGGAGTAGGATATTGGCCGGAGAAGCAGGCGTGGCAGAAGCCGGTGGCGCTTCCGGCCGCGCGGAGCATCCCGTCGAGCGACAGGTAGCCGAGCGAATCTACCCCGAGAAACTCGCCGATCTCCTCGATCGAGTGGGTCGAGGCGATCAACTCTTCCCGCGTGGGCGTGTCGATGCCGTAGTGGCAGGGCCCGGTGATCGGCGGCGAGGCGAGCCGGAGGTGTACCTCCCGGGCGCCGGCGGCGCGGATCATCTGCACCAGGCTCTGGCTGGTGTTGCCCCGTACCAGGCTGTCGTCCACCACCACGACCGACTTGCCGTGGATCACGTCGCGCACCGGATTGAACTTGATCTTCACCTTGGCGACTCGGAGGTTCTGGGTCGGGTTGATGAAGGTTCGGCCGACATAGTGGTTCCGGATGAGGCCGTGCTCCAGCTTGATGCCGGAGACCTCGGAAAAGCCCAGGGCCATGGCGTTGGAGCTGTCCGGGACGCTGAAGACCACTTCGCCCGCCGGTGCCGGCTGCTCGCGCGCCAGCTCCCGGCCCAGATCCCGCCGCACCCGGTCCACCGATTCACCGAACACCGTGGAGTCGGGCCGCGCGAAGTAGACCAGCTCGAACACGCAGCGGCTCACCGGCCGGGGCGAGAGCCGCGGCAGCTCGGTGACCTGGCCATCCTCAATTCGGACGAAGTCGCCCGGCCGAAGCTCGCAGGCAATCGTGGCACCGACCAGGTCGAGGGCGCAGGTCTCCGATGCCACGACCATTCCGCTGCCCAGCCGTCCCAGGACCAGTGGACGGAAGCCCCGGCTGTCCACCACCGCGTAGAGCGTGCGGCCGACCGCGATGACCAGACTGTAGGCGCCTTCCACCTGCTCCAGGGCCTCTCGGATCTGGCCCTCCACGGTGTCCGCCTCGGAGCGCGCCACCAGGTGGACCATGACCTCGGTATCGGACGAGGTGGTGAAGATCGCTCCGCGCTCCACCAGGTCCCGCTTGAGCTCGGCGGCGTTGGTCAGGTTGCCATTGTGCGCGATGGCGAGCGGACCGCAGCGGGTGTTGACGCTGCACGGCTGCGCGTTGGCGAGCACCGTGCTGCCGGTGGTGGAGTAACGGGCGTGGCCTACGGCCACGTCACCCGGGAGCTGCGCCAGCACGCTGTCGTCGAAGACCTCCGACACCAGTCCCATGCCCCGGTAAGGCCGCGCCACCGCGGCGCGGTCCATCGCCACGATGCCCGCGCTCTCCTGCCCACGATGCTGGAGGGCGTAGAGACCGAGATAGGCGAGCCGGGCCGCATCCGGGATGCCGGAGACGCCGATGATGCCGCACATGGGTTACTCTCCCGCCGAGCGATCCACGTCAGGATGCTGCATGCGCCGGGGAATCGCTTCGAAGTAGATCCGCCGCAAGGTGAAAGTACTCCAGAGGAACAAGCTATCCCCCACCCGTAGTTCCAACTCACCCGAGTCTTCGCCGACTCGCCCGGCCCGGCACGCCGGCACGCGGTGCTCCCGGGCGAGCGCCAGGAAGTCTTCGACCCGGCCGGTGGCGCAGGAGACCACGACGCGCCCGGTGTCCTCGGCGTAGAGCACGGCCGCGGGCTCCAGGCCCGGAGCGTAGCCCGTGAGATCCACCCGGGCGCCGAGTCCCTCGGGCGCGTACGGCCCGCCGATCGCCGCCTCGGCCAGCGCCACCAGAAGCCCGCCCTCGGCGCAGTCATGCGCGGAGCGCAACAGGTGCCGCTTCGCCCCGGCGATCAGGAGAAGCTGGAGCCGCCGCTCCGCCTCCAGGTCCACCGGCGGGGTGCGGCCTCCGATGAAGCCGTGGACTTCGGCCCAGTAGGCGGAGCCGCCCAGCTCGCCGGCCGTCTCCCCCAGGATCAGGATCTCGTCGCCTGGCGCCTGGAAATGGCTCGGCACCCGGTCCTCCACCCGCTCCAGCAACCCCACCATGCCCACGGTCGGCGTCGGATCGATCGCCCCGGTGGGACTCTCGTTATAGAAAGAGACATTCCCGCCAGTCACCGGAGTGTCGAAGGCGCGGCAAGCGTCGGCGATCCCGCGGCAGGCCTCCACGAACTGAAAGAAGACCTCCGGCTTTTCCGGGTTGCCGAAGTTGAGGCAGTCGGTGACGCCGAGCGGGAGCGCGCCGGTGCAGGCCACGTTGCGCGCCGCCTCCGCGACGACGGCCTTGCCGCCTTCGTACGGGTCGAGCACGACCAGGCGGCTGTTGCAGTCCACCGTGACCGCCACCCCGAAATCGGTGCCCGGCACCCGGAACACTCCGGCGTCGCCCCCCGGTCCCAGGACGGTGGACGCCTGCACCGTCGAGTCGTACTGCTCGTAGACCCAGCGCTTGCTGGCAATGCCGGGGGTGTCGAGGAGGAGTTCCAGGGCAGCGTGGAGATCCGGGTTTGGCGGGGACGGCGGAACGGCGGTACGGCGGGCGCGGGCGGACTCGCTCTCGCGGGCTTCGGGCTCGTAGATGGGGCAGTCGTCCACCAGGCGCTGGCCGGGGATGGCGGCAACCGTCAGACCGTCGTGGCGCACTCGGTAGATCCCGTCGTCGGTGACCCGGCCGATAGGGGTGGCGTCCAGCTCCCACCTGGCGCAGACCGCCTGGATATCGGGCACCCGGTGCGGCTCGGCCACGACCAGCATGCGCTCCTGGGATTCGGAGAGCAGGATCTCGTACGGGGTCATCCCCGCTTCGCGGGTGGGAACCAGCCCGGTGTCGATCTCGACGCCGACGCCCCCCCGGACCGCCATCTCCGCGCTCGAGCTGGTGAGGCCGGCCGCGCCCATGTCCTGGATGCCGACGATGAGGCCCGACGTGATCAGCTCCAGGCTCGCCTCCAGCAGCAGCTTCTCGGTGAACGGGTCGCCCACCTGTACCTGCGGGCGGCGGGCCTCGCTCTTCTCGGACAGCTCCTCCGAGGCGAAGCTGGCCCCGTGGATGCCGTCGCGTCCGGTGCGGGCGCCGACCGAAAGCAGCACGTTGCCCACCCCGTGCGCGGCGGCCCGGATGAGGTCGTCCTCCCGGAGCAGGCCGACGCACATCGCGTTCACCAGGGGATTGCCGGTATATCCGGGGGCGAAGCCGACCTCTCCGCCCAGCGTGGGGACGCCGACACAGTTGCCGTAGTCGCCCACTCCGCGGACCACGCCCGCGAAGAGATAGCGATTTCGCGGAATGTCCAACGGCCCGAACCGAAGACTGTTGAGCACGGCCACCGGCCGCGCGCCCATGGTGAAGACATCGCGGAGAATGCCGCCCACGCCGGTCGCCGCTCCTTGATACGGCTCGACCGCGGAAGGGTGGTTGTGCGACTCGATCTTGAACGCGACGGCCCAGCCGCCGGGCAGCCGGAGCACGCCGGCGTTTTCGCCCGGACCCTGGACCACGTGGGGCCCGGCGGTGGGGAAGCGCTTCAGCACCGGCTTGGAGTGCTTGTAGGAGCAGTGCTCCGACCACAGCGCGGAGAACACGCCCAGCTCGGTCAGCGTCGGAGTGCGGCCCAGCATCTCGAGGATGCGGCCGTACTCGAGCTGGTTGAGGTTGTGCTCCCGCACCACCTCGGGGGTGACCGGGCGCTCGCCCGGAAAGGAGGACGCTTCGGTGACGCCGGCGATGGCCGAACCCGTCACCTGCCGCCCTCGCGCTTCTTCCCCGGACCGCGCAGCGAGGAGAAGGCGTCGGAAAGCACCCGGGTCAGGAGGGCGGGCCGTTCCTCGTGCGACACCACTTCCAGCTCGCCGGCATCGAGCCACATCCCGCCGCAATGGGGACAGGTCTCGATCTGCACCCCGTGGTACTCGCTGCTGGAGAGGTCGTACCCGTCCTTGGGGCACTTCATGTAGTGCGACTTCCGCTCCGCCTCGCGCGATGCCTGATCGGCCTGGTCCCGCTGCTTCCGGAGCAGCTCGGCGTTCTGCTGCGCGAAGTACTCGTCCTCGTTGCGGCTGGGCTTGTCGGTGCTCATCGAACGGTCGCCTTGCTGAAAGAGGTGAAGAACCCGGCCCCGTCGCCCAGTCCGAGCAACGGATCGGCGGCCCGCTCGGGGTGCGGCATGATGCCGACGACATTGCCGGCCGGGTTGCAGATGCCGGCGATATGGTTGGCCGACCCGTTGGGGTTCGGCTGGTACGGCGAGGCCTCCGACGCGGCGACGTAGCGGAGCACCACGCGGGATTCGGCCTCCAGCTCGCGCAGGGTGTCGTCGGTCGCGACGAACCGGCCGTCGCCGTGCGCCACCGGAAGCCGGAGCCGCTCGTTGGCCTCGTACGCCGACGTGAAGGGCGTATCGGCCCGCTCGACGATCACGTCCACCGGCTTGGAGACGAAGGTGAGGCCGGCGTTCCGCATGAGTGCCCCGGGCAGCAGGTGGGCCTCGCAGAGGATCTGGAAGCCGTTGCAGATCCCCAGCACCGGTCCGCCGGCCTCCGCGTGCCGCCGGCCCGCCTGCATCACGGGGCTGAAGCGGGCGATGGCACCGGAGCGGAGGTAGTCGCCGTAGCTGAAGCCGCCGGGAAGCAGGACCACGTCGGCGCCGCGGAGGTGGTTCTCCCGGTGCCAGACAAAGTACCCGTTGGCGCCGACCCGCTCCGCCGCGCGGAGCGCGTCGAAGTCGCAGTTGCTGCCGGGGAAGCGGACCACGGCCACGTCGAGCATCAGCTCTCCTCCACCTGCAACAGGTAGTCCTCGGTTACCGGATTGGCGAGCAGCTTGTCGCACATCTGGCGGGTTCGGGCTTCCGCCTCGGCGCGGGTCGGGGCGGCGACGTGGAGCTCGATCGCGCGACCCACCCGGACGTCGTCGGCCTCGCCGAAGCCGAGGGCCGCGAGCGCATGCTCCACCGCCTGGCCCTGCGGGTCGAGCAGCCCGGTGCGGGGCATCACCCGCACGTGTACCCGGAAATTCATCGTTCCTCCGGCTCCTGGCGACGGTCTCCCCAGGCGGCCCGCCGCTCGCGGCCCACCGGCGGCACCTCGCCCGCCTCGTCGTCGTTGTCGTCCGAAAGTCGCTCTTCGACCGGCGTGACCGGCTCGGGCCGCTCCATCAGCCCCAGCACCGTCGCCCGGACGATCCCGAACGCCATGTAGAACAGGCCGAGGGGAAACAGAAAATACTCAGGCGCGAAGATTCCGCCGATGAGGATGATGAGATGCACCGCCAAGCCGAACAGCCCCCGCCTGCTGCGGATACCGATCGGCGGCAACTTGGGGTACTTGACGTTGCTCACCATCAGAAGAGCGAGCAGCAGCATGAGCACCACCAGCCCCTGGTGCTGCAAGTCCAGGTAGGCCACCGAGACCTGGTACCAGTTGGTCTGGCTGAATGGATAGTAGACCGCGAGGATCATCC
>JACCSE010000475.1 GCA_013813145.1 Gemmatimonadales bacterium | reverse complement strand
TCAAGGCGTTCGACGAGATCCGGGAGCTCTTCGCGGCGCAGCCGCTCTCCCGCCAGCTTAAGTACACCTCCGCCACCTTCTCCTTCAACATGCCGGGCGGCCGCTGCGATGCCTGCGAGGGAGCCGGTCACGTCCAGGTCGAGATGGTGTTCCTGGCCGACGTCTTCGTGCCCTGCGAGGCCTGCGGCGGCACCCGTTACCGCCGCGAGGTGCTCGACGTGCGGATCGGGGGACACTCGATCCACGACGTGCTCCAGTGGACGGTCGAGGAAGCCATCGGCCGCTTCCGCCATCAGCCCAGACTCGGCACCGCGCTCTGGCATCTCCAGCAGGTCGGCCTGGGGTACCTCCGCCTGGGACAGCCGGCCACCACGCTGAGCGGCGGCGAGGCCCAGCGGCTCAAGATCGCCCGCGAGCTGGCCCAGGCCGGCAAGCGCGAGGGCCGCAAGCTCTACATCCTCGACGAGCCGACCACCGGCCTCCACCTCGACGACGTCCGGGTGCTGATCCAGGTCCTCGACCGCCTGGTGGACGCCGGGCACACCGTCCTCGTCATCGAGCACCACCTGGACGTCATCAAGCGGGCCGACTGGGTGGTGGACCTCGGCCCTGGCGCGGGCCCCGAGGGTGGCCGCGTCATCGCCCAAGGCACTCCCGAAGCGATCGCGGCCGTAATCGAATCCCACACCGGCCGCTACCTCGCCCCACTCCTCCTCTCTCCCGCTGCGGCGCTTGCGGGCTGAGGGGCTGGGGCTCCGCGTCCTCCGTGGTCACCCTGCCTTTTTGCACGGCATCTCCCCCTCAAGCCCGCCACGTGTCACGATCCCATCTCCTTAACTCCGCACGCGGTATAACGCCGGTAACAGTCACCGAAATCCTATAGGCGGCCGCTGCGCGCGCTCCTAAGATCGGTCGCGTCGTACAACGCGCGTCCTTTCCAAGTCCACCGCACCGCGACCAAGGAGCACTCTCCGATGACCGGCATCGACCGCCGCAATTTCATCCGCAAGTCCGCCGCGGCCGGCGGCCTCTTCCTGGCCCCCTCACTCAGCGGTCTCATCTCCTGCACCGAGCCGACCGGCCCCGGCGAGTCCCCCGCCCTCCGCAAGGCGAAAAAGGGCGAAGGGGGATATGGCGATCTCGTACCCGGCAAGGACGTAGGCGGGATCATTGCCATCCCGCGCGGATTTCACGCCGCCCTCCTGAGCACCGCCGGCGACGAGATGATCGGAGGCACCGTCCCCAATGCGTTCGACGGCATGGCCGCGTTCGCGGCCGGGGCGGGCCTGGTTCGGCTGGTCCGCAATCACGAGCTGCGAGACACGCCGGCATTGGGGACCTCGCCCTTCGGTGGGGATCCCTACGACAGCGTCGGCCCGGCGGGCAACACCACGCTGGAACTACGCCTCCGGTCCGACGGCAAGCCGGAGTTGATCAGGCAGTTTCCCACGCTGACCGGCACCTACACCAACTGCGCCGGCGGGAGCACCCCGTGGGGTAGCTGGATCTCCTCCGAGGAATCGGTCGCGGGCACCTCGGCCGGCTGGAGCAAGAGTCACGGCTACAACTTCGAGATCCCCGCGAGCGCGAACGGCCCGGTGGCGCCGGTGGCGCTCAAGGCCATGGGCCGCTTCGAGCACGAGGCGGTGGCGGTGGATCCGGCCACCGGCTGGGTGTATCAGACCGAAGACCGCACTCCGTCCGGATTCTATCGCTTCATCCCGAACGCACGCGGGCAGCTTCAGCGGGGCGGCAGGCTCGAGATCCTCGCCGTCCGGGGCCTCCCACAGTACGACACCAAGACCGGCCAATCGCTCCTGAGCCGGCTTCCCGTCGAGTGGCTGCCGATCGCCGAGCCCGACTCGGACGCCGCGACGCTCCCGAGCGGGTTCGTCTATAACCAGGGGCTGGCGCTGGGCGCCGCGCAGTTCGCCCGGCTGGAAGGGTGCTGGTACGGCGACGGCAGCATCTTTTTTAACGCCACCAGCGGCGGCAACGCCGGCGCGGGCCAGGTCTGGCAGTACCACATCGCCCGCGAGGAGCTCCGGCTGATCTTCGAGTCGCCCTCATCGTCGGTGCTCAACAGCCCCGACAACATCTGCGTGAGCCCGCGCGGCGGGATCGTCCTCTGCGAGGACGGCAGCGGAACCAACTACGTGCGGGGACTCACGCCCGGGGGCGAGGTCTTCGACCTGGTGCGAAACGACCTGAACGAATCCGAATGGGCCGGCGCCTGCTTCAGCCCGGAGGGCCGCACCCTCTTCGTGAACGTTCAAGGCGAGACCCGTCCGCTCCAGAATCCCGCGGGCGCGAAGGGAATGACGTTCGCGATCTGGGGTCCGTGGGATTCGGGGGCGCTTTGACCGGTGACCGGTGAACGGTGAACGGTGAACGGTGAACGGTTGCCGGAGCAGTACCCGTTCCCCGTTTCCCGTTTACCGTTTCCCGTTTCCTGTTTCACCTGTCTCACCAAGCTCCTCGCCTGCACCAACGATCAGCCCCCACGCCGCCTCCACGTGCTCCCGCATCGTCTCCCGCTGTCCCACGACCAGGCGGATCACGTACCGCCCGCCCAGCTTGGTATGCGTCAGGTGCACTCGCCGGCTCGCGTTCACCCGGGCCAGCAGGGTTTCGTTCAGCGCGTCGAGCTCTCCCTCGTCGCGGCCTGAAGGCGTCCACCGGAAGCAGACCAGCCCGAACGGCACCGGCGCCGCCAGCTCGAATTCGGGATGCGCCTCGATCCAGCCGGCCAGCTCACTCGCCAGCGCCACGTGGCGGCGGATGACCGCCTGGAGCCCCTCGACCCCATAACTCCGCAGCACGAACCAGAGTTTGAGCGCGCGGAAGCGCCGGCCGAGCTGAATGCCCCAGTCGCGGAAGTTGGCGACCTCGGCGTCGTGCGCTGTGCGCAGGTACTCGGGTGAGACCCGGCAGGCGCGGAGCAGCGCCTCGACGTCGCGCACCAGATACGCGGTGCAGTCGAAGTTGGTCAGCAGCCACTTGTGCGGGTTGAAGACGATACTGTCCGCCTGCTCCATTCCGGCGAACCGGTCCCGCAGCTCGGGCACGATCGCGGCCGCGCCGGCGTACGCCGCATCCACGTGCAGCCAGACGTGGTGGCGCCGGCACAGCTCCGCGATCGCGGGCACCGGATCGATCGCGGTAGAGGAAGTCGAGCCGATCGTGGCCACCACGCAGGCCGGCACCAGTCCGGCC
>JACCSE010000456.1 GCA_013813145.1 Gemmatimonadales bacterium | reverse complement strand
TGTCATCCCGAGCGCAGCGAGGGATCTTGTCAGCGAGTATCGAACGCGGTAAAGAAGATCCCTCGCTGCGCTCGGGATGACAAATTCCAGCCGACCCCCGCTAATCGCTGAGCAGCTTGTACGCGTTCAAGTGCCGCAAGGCCGCGGCGCGTTTACCGGTCTGCTCGTACAGCCGGGCCAGGTTGAAATGCGCATCGGCGAAGTCCGCATCGGCGTGGAGCGCCGTGAGGTACGCCTCAATCGCCTCGGCCCGCCGTCCGAGATCTTCCAGCGCGGTGCCCAGGTTGAAGGCGGCGACCGGCTGCTTCGCGCGCGATGCAAGCGCCGCTCGATACTCGATTGCCGCCTCCGCCGGCCGCCCGGCCTCCTGCAGCAGCCGGCCGAGATTGACCCGCGCGCCGGCGTGCCGCGGCTCCAGCGCGATGGCCCGGGCGTAGGCATCCTGGGCGTCTTCCGGTGCCGCGATCTCGAGATCTACGCCGAGGTCGTACCACTGGTCCGCCGTGAGCGGCTGGTCCGTTTGCCGCGCCCGGCGCGCCAGGCGCCGCGCCATGGGCCCCGCGCGCTGGGCCAGTTCGGCCACGTGGAAGTCGAGCAGGAGCTGCCCCGATTCGGGGTGCCAGGCGGAGCCGTCTTCCCGCACCACGACGCGGTCTCCCTCGGACGAGATGCGCACCCCGCTGAGCGAGCGTCCCGCCGGGAGCTGGCGAATCAGCGTCCTGAGCGCACGGCGAATCCGCCGGGGGGCGATCCGCGCCTCGCCCAGCGCCTTGGCGGTGCGGAGAAGTACCAGGTCCTGGAAGGAAAAGCGGTAGGAGTTGCGGGGCCCGCGGTCGGGCGCGAGATAACCCCGAGCCTGCGAGCGTACCTGCGCCTCGGACAGGCCAAGCAGCTTGGCCACGTCGCGAGTGGTGTAGGACTTCATGGGGCTGAATCTATTGTCCCGAGCCGGAAGCGAGAGGGCTACCCGGTCGCCTTTTTCTTCGGCCTGGCCGCCGGCGCTTTAGCCGACTTTGCCGCACTCGCTTGTCTCGCCGGCTTCTTCTCCGCGGTGCTGGCCCCACGCTTGGCGAGGCTGGCCTTGAGCGCATCCATCAGGTCGATGATCTTGCCCTGCGGCCCCTCGGTCGGCTCGGCCGAGATATCCTGGCCGTCCACCTTCCGCTGGATGGCCTCCAGGACCCGCTCCCGAACCTGGTCCCGATAGTTCTCGGGGCGGAACTCGTCCACCGCCGACTGTTCGATCAACTGGCGCGCGAGGGCGAGCTCGGCGTCCTTCACTGGCACCTCCGGGCGGGGCACCTCGTCCGCGCTCCGGAGGTCGCCGTGGTAGTGGAGCTGCTCCATCACCAGCAGGTCGCCCATCGGCCGGATGAGCACCAGATGCTGCTTGCCCCGCGCCGAGTACTGTCCCATCGCCGCGCGGCCGGTCGCCTCGAGGGCCGCCACCAGCAGACGATACGCGCGCTCGCCTCCCTTACCGGGGCCGAGATAGTAGACCTTCTCGAGATAGATCCGGTCCACGGCGGCCAGCGGCACGAACTCGGCGATGTCGATGGCATTGGTGGCCTTCTCGTCCAAGGTCTTGATCTCCTCGGCGGTGAAGAGAACGTACTGCCCCTTGGCGAACTCGTACCCCTTGCAGACCTCGTCCTTTTCGACGACCGACCCCTCCTTGGAGCAGACGTACTGCTGCTTCAACCGGGAGCCGCACTTGGTGTGCAGCATGTTGAAGCTGACGGTGGCGGAGGACTCGCTGGAGGAAAAGAGGTTGACCGGGACTGAGACCAGTCCGAAGGAGATCGTCGCGGAACCGATGGTTCTGGCGGCCATGTGGAACTGGATATACAGGCAGATTTCGGACCTCGCAAGAAGGGGGTCCGGGCTGTGCAGGCTAGCCTGAGGCGTGACTTGGGGTTAACTCATGGCAGGCGGTTCCTTGGTTGCTCAGCCTCAGCGGAAATTGTGCGGTGAACCGCCAAGTCTTACCTCGAGACAAACTCCCGCGACGAACCCGAATGTCCCCAAAGCGTAACGTCACCCCAGATCGCCTCGCCGCCTACCGCGCAAAGCGCTCGCTCGAACGGACGCCGGAGCCGGCGGGAGCGGTTGCGGCGGGGAGCGGGCGGCTCTTCATCGTGCACCAGCATGCGGCCCGCAGGCTGCACTTCGATCTGAGGTTGGAGATGGAGGGAGTGCTGCGGTCGTGGGCGGTGCCGAAGGGGCCTTCGTTCGATACCGCGGACAAGCGGCTCGCCGTGCTGGTCGAGGATCACCCGCTGGAATACGGCGACTTCGAAGGGTTGATCCCCGGGGGGAACTACGGCGCGGGCGCCGTGATCGTCTGGGACCGGGGCCGGTGGACGCCGGTGGGCGATCCTCGCGAGGGACTCGACAAGGGGAAGCTCCTCTTCGAGCTCGAGGGTTACAAGCTGCATGGGCTCTGGACGCTGGTGAAGCTGAAGAAGAGCGAGAAGGAGTGGCTCTTCATCAAGGAGCGGGACGGCTGGGCCTCAGCCGACCTGGTGCCGGGGGCCGAGTCGGTGCTGTCCGGGCTGACGGTGGAGGACCTCGGGGCCGGCCGAAATCGGGGCGAAGCGATCCGCGGCGAACTGCTCCGGCTGGGTGCACCGCGGAAGCCGGTCGAAGCCAAGTCGGCGGGCGTGATGCTCGCCCAGCCGGCCGAATGCGCATTCTCCCGAGACGGTTGGCTCTTCGAGCCCAAGCTCGACGGCTACCGGGTGCTGGCGGCGCGGGAGCGGGGAGAAGTCCGCCTCCGCACCCGCAACGGGAACGAATGCGAGACCGGCTTTCCCGAGGTTGCGCGGGCGGTGGCCGCGCTGCCCTTCGACCGGCTGCTGCTCGATGGTGAGGTGGTGGCGCTGGACGGCGCGGGGCTGCCGAGCTTTCAGCGGCTCCAGGGACGGGCCCGGCTGCGACGGCCGATAGACATCCGCCACGCGACGGTGGAATCGCCGGTCACCTACTATGCCTTCGACCTGCTCGGCTTCGAGGACTTCGATCTCCGCCCGCTTCCACTCACCGCCCGGAAAGCTGTGCTTCAGCGGGTGCTTCCGCCGGTTGGGGCGCTGCGGTATCTGGAACACGTCGACCGCGAGGGTGAGGTGCTGTACCGCGAGGCGGAGCGGCTGGGGCTCGAGGGGGTGGTGGCCAAGAAGGCCGCGTCGCCCTACAAGGCGGGGCGATCGGCGGCGTGGCTCAAGATCCGCTCCCGGCGCACGGGGGATTTCGTGGTGGTCGGGTTCACCGCGCCGAAGGGTTCCCGCGGCGGCTTCGGCGCGCTGCATCTGGCCGAGTACGTGGACGGAGCGCTGGTATACACGGGACGAGTGGGGAGCGGGTTCACCGACAGCGAGCTGGCCGAAGTGAGCCGCACGCTTCAGCGGCACCGGCGCGTCGGTCCGCCGTGCGGGGGTCCGGTGCCGACGGAGAAGGGGACGACCTGGGCCGAGCCGGTGCTCGTGTGCGAGGTGGAGTACACCGAGTGGACCGACGAGGGGCTGCTGAGACAGCCGGTATTTCTGCGGTTCAGGGACGACAAGCGGCCGGAGGAGTGCCGGCGGTTGGGCGGACAGGGCGACGTTACCCCATCCCGAGCGGAGCGAGGGACCTTCTCCGCCCGCTCCGAGCCACTCCCGCGCAAGGTCCCTCGCTCCGCTCGGGATGACATCGAACCGCCCTTCCCCCTCACCAACCTCGGCAAGGTCTTCTGGCCCGACGACCACTACACCAAGGGCGACCTCGTCGAGTAC
>JACCSE010000455.1 GCA_013813145.1 Gemmatimonadales bacterium | reverse complement strand
TACTCGACTACGTGGACCGTCAAGGCGCGCGTCACCAAGCGGCGGTGCGACGCGTTGTCTGTCACCTTCGCTCCGCTCAGGGTGACAGCGGGGCCCACAGCTTCACCCCAGAGCGGATTCCGAGCTCCCTCGTCCCAATCCGCGTCGCCTCCGGCCGGCCCCGACACTCCGCAACCGAGCTGATGACCTTCGGCCGCTGCCCCCGCCGGCATTGGTTCAAGTACGTCGCCGGCGTGCGCGAACCCGCGATGGACCGCTCTGGCCCTGACTGGGGCAGCGCGGTCGCCCGCGGCCAGATCGTCCATGACGTGTTGGAGCACATCCGGGAGGAATCAGATCTGGAGGGGCTGCTCGAAGTGGCGCTGGGCCGCTGGGACCCGGACCGCCCTCCGCCCGACAGCGAACCTGGGCGCGAGTACCGCAACGCGCTCGCGCGCGAAATCGCGGCGGTCCGCGGCCACCCGGACTACCGCGCGCTGGACGACGCGCCCGGACGGCGGCGCGAGCTGGAGTTCATCCATCTCGCCTCCGCCGACGGCTTCCTTCAGGGCCAGATCGATCTGGCCGCCCCGGACGGCCAGGGAGTCGCAGCCCTCGACGTCAAGACCGGCGGCGGCGATGCCGAGGCGCTCCGGCGGAAGGCCGACGGCTACGCGCTGCAGCGAAGCGTGTACGTCGGTGCGCTGGAGGGGATAGCGGGGGCTGAGGTCACCAGGTTCGCCTTCCACTTCGCCTCCAACGGGGTACAGGTCGGCGGGCCGATCAGCGAAGAGATCCGGTCGGCGGCGGCGGCGGACGTGCGCCAGGCGCTGGCCGCGATGGGGAGTGAGGCGCCCGGGCTCACCCGCCACCCGGCGGAGTGCCGCTTCTGCGGCTATCGGAAAGTCCGCTGGTGCGAGGGAGTCGAGGGGTGACGCACCAGTCACCCAAGATCCAGCGCTGGATCGACCTGCTCGCCACCCTGCTCACCCACCGCTTTCCGGTGACCCTCGAGGAAATCGTCCGCGGCGTGCCCGCCTACCACGCGGGCAGTCAGAAGAAGGAGACGCTCCGCCGGATGTTCGAGCGGGACAAGGACGAGCTCCGGCGGTTCGGAGTCCTGATCGAGACCGTCCCGCTCCCGGAGGGGGAGGCCGACGGTTATCGGCTCCTCAGCCGGGACTTCTACCTGCCCTACCTGTCGCTCATGGTGGATGGGCGCCCCTCGAAGCCCCGGAAGCTCGACAAGTACGGCTACGCGTCGCTGCCCTCGCTGAGCTTCGAGCCGGACGAGCTGGAGGCGGTCGGGCAGGCGGCGGCCCGCGTCGGCGAGCTGGGAGATCCGCTCCTCGCCGAGCATGCCGAATCGGCCATCCGCAAGCTGGCGGTGGACCTCCCGCTGGATGCGGCCCGCGCCCCCGACCTTCACATCGCTCCCGCCCGCTCTCAGCCGGACGCCGAAGTGTTCCCCCTGCTGGGCGCGGCACTCCAGGACCGGAAGCGGGTCAGCTTCGACTATCGCTCGATGGGCGCCGACCTGGCCAGCCGGCGGACGGTCGAGCCATATGGACTCTTCTTCCTCAACCAGCACTGGTACCTGGCCGGCCGCGCGCCGGGTGAGGAGATCGTCAAGAACTACAGGCTCAGCCGGATCGGCACTCCCGAAGTGAACAAGGCGCAGCCGGGCACCCGCGACTACGAGATCCCGGCCGGCTTCCGGCTCGCCCAGCACGCGGGCTCCAAACAGGCCTGGGAGCTGGGCGACGGCGACACGGTCGATGCCGTGGTCGAGTTCCGCCGCGCCGGCGGTGCCGCGGCGGCGGCCGCCCGGCTCGGCGAGACCATACCGGATTATCCCGAGCGCCGGAGGTTTCGGGTCAGGCGGCGGGACGCCTTCGCCCGGTGGCTGCTCTCATTTGCGGGCGAAGTCGTGCCGCTTTCGCCAGCGGAGCTGGTGTCAGAGTACGACGCGCTGGTGAGCGCGACCCTCAGCGTGTACCTGCTGGCCGAGCAGTGACCGACACCGCCGCCGCGCAGCTTCACCGGATCCTGCTCCTCATCCCCCAGCTCGGGGACGGGGAGCCGCACTCCATCGCCGAAATCGTGGAACGGGCCGGG
>JACCSE010000429.1 GCA_013813145.1 Gemmatimonadales bacterium | reverse complement strand
AGCGTGGCGAAGCTGGTGCCGGCATAGTTGGCCTCGTAGCCGAGCACCCGGTCGAGTTCGAGCGGATGACCGACCGACTCGTGGATGGTGAGCCAGAGATGGCCAGGCTCGAGCACCAGATCGTACTTGCCCGCGGCCACCGACCTGGCCTTGAGCTTCTGACGCGCCTGACGGCCGGCCTGGGCGGCGTCCTCGACCATGTCGTAGAACCGCCCATAAAGAGTGACCCCGGCGCCGGAGGGCGCGCTCAGCTTCCCCTCGGGCCGTCCGCTCAGGTACTCCCACCCCCGCCCCGTCGGCGCGCTGAGCGAGGCGCGCTCGTCGAACTTCCCGGAGGCGGCGTCCACCGCGGTGGCGGTGAAGAGCGGCCAGATCCGGTGGATGTCCTGGTCGATGTAGGAGCCGTCGGTGGAGGCGAAGTACTTCTGCTCGTTCACCAGGAAAAGGAGCCCCTGGACGTACTTGGCACCGTTCCGCATCGCCGCGTCGGCCGCCGCGAGCAGCAGGTCGCCCTTTTCCTGGATCGAGACCTCGAAGGCGTTCTTCTCGATCGGGGTCTTCCAGGACACCTCTCCGTAGCCCTTCTGAGGCGCCAGCTCGAGCCGCTCGGCCTGGAGCCTGGCGTTCGCCTTGGCGACCGCCACCGCTTGCCGGGCTGCGCGGGCGACGCCGTCCACCGTGACCTCGCTCGAGGCCGCGAAGCCCCAGGTGCCGCCGGCGATGACCCGGACCCCCACGCCGTAAGACTCGGTGTTGCTGACGTTCTGGATCCGGGTCTCGCGTGAGGATACGAACTGGTTGAGGTAGCGCCCGATCCGGACGTCGGCGTAGCTCGCGCCGGCGGACCGCGCGGCGCCGAGTGCCGCGTCGGCGAGACGGCGCTTGTCGTGGGAGGGGATGGGGGTGAGCGCGCCGTGCCAGTCGGTGACGAGCCGGGCGCCGGGGGGGAGCACGAGCGCCGCGGAGGCAAGGCCGGTGACGTGCAGGAAGTCTCGTCGTCTCATGGGACCGCGGGGGAGGAGGGTGGCCGGCGCGAGGTTCAAGAATGAAGGGCGTGCAGGCGACTGTCCAGGGCGGGGTCAGCTCAAGGATCTGTCATCCCGAGCGAACGCGAGGGATCTTGCCAGGACATGGTTCGAGCGCTGCGGAGAAGATCCTTCGGTCGCTGCGCTCCCTCCGGATGACATCACTTTGAGCGACTCTGTGCATGTTGTCGGTCAAGCGTCGTCCGGCGGCCGCGGGCGCTCCCCACCGCCCATCAGATGCAGGGCAAGGGCCTTTCGCGAATGGAGACCGAGGCGGTCGAGGACCCGCTCGAGGTAGTGCCGGACCGTGTGCGCGCTCAGCCGCAGCCGGTCGGCGATGGCCGCGTTGGACAGTCCTTCCGCCGCGAGCAGTGCCACCTCGGGCTCACGGCCACGCAGCCCGAAGCTGATCCGCAGCTCCCGGGTGGTCGGAAGTCCCGGGGTAAGACACTCCGTCAGGACGAGCACGGCCGGCTCGGGGAGCAGGGTCCCGGCCGCCGCGAGACTGGCGATCAGCCGATAGGTCCCGCCGGTCAGCTCCAGCTCCCGATGCTGCTCCCGCAACCCCCTCGACTCGGCTGCCTGTCTTGCCTGCCGCGCGATGAGCTCGACGAGACAGTCGCGCTCGGGCTCCATCTCCAGCAGCTCCTCCAGGCGCGCGTTCCTCACAACCTCGCGGAGCCCATCGTTGCCGAAGATCGCCATACCGGTGTCCACGCCGTCGAACACATTCCCGAGCGTGCTACTCCACACCCGAAGTCGCTGGAGTGCCGCGACGCCGGCGGCGAGCGCGCACCGCAGGGACACCACGGGAAGGAGGGTCTCCGGGGCGCCCGTCACGGCCGGCAGATGACTGCCTCTGCGCTCCGCACCCGCGGGCTTGAGCGCCGCATGCAGCCACCCCGGCTCATCGTTGGGGAGTTGCAGCAACGCTTCGAGCTCGGCAACCGCACCGGAGGGCGGAGCCGGGTTCCCCACGCCCCGCACGGCGCGAACCCGGCGCACGCTCTCGGCGAGCCACGCGTCGCGGCTGCCCCACCCGCCCGAGCGGAGCTCTAGACCCGCCCCGGCCTGTCAGCCGCATCCGCTTGTTGGCACCGCCCCGGCGTATTACGTTGTGCTACATGAAAGACGCGGCTCTGTCCATCCGCCTCGATCCCGCGCTCGAGCGCCAACTTGAGGAAGTCGCCCGGGCCTCTGGCCGCTCCAAGAGCGAGGTGGTCCGTGATGCCCTGCGGCGGCAGTTGGCCCTGGCGCGGTTCGAGGGTCTCCGCCGCCGGACCCTGCCGTTCGCCGAGGCCCGCGGCTATCTCACCGACGAGGACGTCTACCGCGACGTCTCGTGAGGGTCTGCCTCGACACCAACGTGCTGGTC
>JACCSE010000428.1 GCA_013813145.1 Gemmatimonadales bacterium | reverse complement strand
ACCGTGTCGAAACGGTCTCGGAACTTTCGGTTCGCGGCGTCGAGGGTGTTGCCCGGCTGGACCCCGGCCTTTCGGGCGAGGTTGACGGCGGCGAAGAGCAAGTCGCCGATCTCCTCGGCGAGCCGCTCGCTCGGTCGAGGACTTGGTGTGTTCGTATAGGTCCCGGCCTTCCCCGCGTTCCGCGGTCGTTGGGCCAGCTCCGATTCAATCTCCTCCAGCTCCTCCCGTACCTTGGCCAGCGGACCCTCCACCCCGGGCCAATCGAACCCCACCGACGCCGCACGCTCCTGTAAACGGTAGGCCATCAACAGCGGTGGCAGTGTCGGAATGATCCCCGCGAGCGTGCGGCCCTGCCGCTCGCGCCGCTTGATCCGTTCCCACGGCTCGGCTTGGCCCAAGTCGAACAGATGCGGATGCCGGCGGCGCATCTTCGCCTCCAGGTCCGCCGCCACCTGGTCGGCGGTGAATTCCCGGCGCTCCTCCGCGATGACGACCTGGAAGGCGAGGTGGAGCAGGAGATCGCTCAGCTCTCCACGAATGGCGGCGGGCTCTCCCTCGCCCAGCGCATGATCCAGCTCGAGGGCCTCCTCGACCAGGTAGGGACGCAGGGATTCCCGGGTTTGGGCCCGGTCCCAGGGACACCGAGCACGAAGGTCGCGGACCATCGCCACCGCGCGTCCAAGCGCTGAATTGTCTTGCATTTATCTCTCGTGCCCGGTAAGATTTCGCGGCTCGACCATGAGCCATTCTCACGACACTGCCCGGGCTTGGGTGGACATCGACCTGGGCGCGTTGGTGGCCAATGCCCGCACGCTGCTGGCCGCGTGCGGCGGCCGGCTGTTGCCGATGGTCAAAGCTAACGGCTACGGTCTCGGTGCGACGGCGGTCGCGCGGGCACTGGAAGCGGTCGATCCGTGGGGCTTCGGGGTGGCCACGGTGGAGGAAGGAGTCGCACTCCGCCGGGCGGGAGTGGCGCGGCCGATCCTGGTTGCGAGCCCGCTCACCGTCCCCGCGATAGACTCCTGTCTCGAGGCCGACCTCCGGCCCGCTATCGGCGACGTCGAGTCCCTGCGCGCCTGGGTCGGCCGGTCGAGCGGGCGCTTTCATCTCGAGATCGACACGGGCATGGGTCGCGCCGGTATCCGGTGGGACGACCGGCCCGCGCTCGGAGCGGTGGCGGCCCTTCTGACAGGGGCGGACGGGTGGGAAGGAGCGTTCACTCATTTCCACTCCGCCGACGACGATCCGGCGTCGATTGAATGCCAATGGCGCCGGTTCCAGTCCGTCGTTCAGGCGCTGCCCCGAAGGCCCGCACTGGTCCACGCCGCCAACAGCGCCGCCGCCCTCCGGGGCCCGAGCTACGCCGCCGATCTGGTGAGACCGGGAATCTTCCTCTACGGCGGCGCGGCCGGCGGGATCGCTCCGCGCCCGGTGGCCGCGCTTCGGGCGCGGGTGCTGGCCGTGCGCACCATCGAGGCCGGCGAGACGGTGAGCTACGGAGCCTGCTGGCGGGCGCCCGCGGCGTCGACCATCGCGACGCTCGGCCTCGGTTATGCCGACGGTTTTCCCCGAGCGACGGACGTCGCCGGCCAACCGGCGCGGGCCGTGGAACTCGGCGGACGCACCGTCCCCGTGGTCGGGCGAGTCACCATGGACATGACCATGGTGCTGGTGGACGATGGCCCGGTAGCCGTGGGCGATGTGGCTACGGTGTACGGTGGAATCGTCTCCCTCGACTCACAGGCTCGGGCAGCGGGGACGATCTCCTACGAGCTGTTGACGGCGCTCGGTTCCCGAGTGCCGCGCCGCTACTCGGAAGCCTGATGAATTCATATCTCGTCCTGCCTCGAGCCTGATGCGGCGCGCGGCGATCATCGTGCTGGACGGGCTGGGTATCGGCGCGGCGGCCGACACCGCGGCGTACGGCGACGCCGGAAGCGACACCCTGGGCAACGTGGCCCGAGCGCTGGGATCGCTTCGTCTCCCGCGACTGGCCGCGCTGGGACTGGGCCACTGCGCGCCGATTCCGGGCGTGCCCGCGGTGGAGCGTCCCACCGGAGCCCACGGCATCTGCGAACCGAAGAGCCCGGGCAAGGACAGCATCACCGGACACTGGGAGATCTGCGGGGTGCTCCTGCCCCGGGCCTTCCCCACCTATCCCGCCGGGTTTCCCGCTGAGCTCATCGCCGAGTTCGCTCGTCTCACCGGACGCGGAGTGCTGGGCAACCACGCCGCTTCGGGCACCGCGGTGCTCCAGCAGTACGGCGCGGAGCACCGGCGCACCGGCTCGTGGATCGTCTACACCTCGGCCGACAGCGTCTTTCAGGTCGCGGCGCACGAGTCCACCGTGCCGCTGGATGAGCTGTACTCCGCCTGCGCCGCGGCGCGGGCGATGCTGCGAGGCGAGCACGGGGTCTCCCGCGTCATCGCGCGCCCCTTCGCGGGCCTTCCCGGCGCCTGGGTCCGAACACCCCGGCGAAAGGACTTCAGCCTTCCTCCGCCGGGCTCAACCTTGCTCGACCGGCTGGTGGAGGCGCATCTGCCTCGCCTCGGTGTGGGCAAGGTGGACGACCTCTTCGCGGGCCGGGGCATCTCCAGCATCCACACCGCCACCAACGCCGAGGCGTACGTCCTGATCGGGTCCGCGCTGGAGTCGATGCACCGCGGGCTGCTGCTGGCCAACGTGATCGAGTTCGACCAGAGCTGGGGCCACCGCAACGACGTTGCCGGCTTCCATGCGGGTCTCCTGGAACTGGACCGCGCGCTGCCACGCATGCTCGCTCGGGTGCGGGAAGAGGACCTCGTTATCTTTACCGCCGACCATGGCAACGACCCCACCACGCCGTCCACCGACCACTCTCGCGAAGTGGTTCCTCTGCTGGTGACGGG
>JACCSE010000414.1 GCA_013813145.1 Gemmatimonadales bacterium | reverse complement strand
CTGATCCAGCGTTCGGAGCGGCTCCGGCCAGGTGGCCGAGATGGTCCCGAGATCCAGGCCGAGCGCCACGGCCCGCAGCAACTCGACCGCCAGGAGCGGCACGCCCGCGGAATCGGTGGCCACCCGGCGTACCACCCGGTCGAGGGCGACAGGATCGTGTCCCGGGAGCATCCGTTGGGCGAGGCCGCGGAGCGCCGCGCGGTCCAGCGCTCTCAGCCGGACGGCGTCGCCGTCGAAGTCGCGGCCGATCCTCGCCCGTAGCTCGTCCAGCTCCGGCCGCGAGGGATGGGGCGCGGTCGCGATCACCAGCGTCATCGGGGCCGACGCCAGGTCGCGGAGCACCGGGCCGAGCGCCAGCGCCGAATCCGGATCCAGCCACTGCGCGTCGTCCACCACCAGCGTGACCGGCTGGTCGTCCGCCGCCGCCCGCAGCACCTCCACCAGCGCCCGGCCGAGCGGCGGCGCGTCCGCCGCCTCCGCTCCGGGAAATCGCTCCGCCCACTCGGGCAACGCTTCAGCGAAGGCGGCCAGCGCGGCCGGGGACGCCGCACCGATTCCCGAGGCGTCGATGAGCCCGCCGCGCGCCAGTGCCAGCACACCACTCCACGGCTCTGCCCGGTCGGCCTGAACCGCCCGGGCGGCCGCGACCGACGTACCGTCCAGCCTCAGGAACGCGAGCATCTCCTCCAGCAGCCGAGTCTTTCCCAGGCCCGACGGGCCTTCCAGCAGCACGAGGGCCGAGCGGCGGGTGCCGGCCGATCGGGCCGCCACCTCGAGCAGCCGCTCCAGCTCCGGTTCCCGCCCCACCAATGGCGGGCGCACCATCGACGGGTCGGCGATGTACGCCGCCTGCACCTCCGGGTGCAGGCCCCGGCCGCGGCGGACTCGCTCGACCAGTTGGAGAGTGTTTTCGCCGGCCTCCAGTCCCAGCTCACCGAGGCGGGCGTGAAATCGATCGAACAGCTCCAGCGCCCCGGTGCGATCGCCCGCGAGTACCATGCACCGGAGCGCCGATCGCAGAGCGGACTCCGAGGTCGGTTCGATGGTGAGGGCGCGGCCGGCCACGCCGCAGGCCTCCTCCACTCTGCCGGTGCGCGCCAGCCCCTCCGCGGAGCGCACCAGCACCTCGACTCCCCGCCGGCGCCACAGCTCCCGCTCGGTGGCGAGCCAGTCCTCGAACTCCGAGGCGTCCGGCACGGCGAAGCCCTCGAGGAACTCCCCGGCGACCAGTTCGGCCGCGGCGTCCCAGTCCTCGGACCCGGCGAGCTCCTCCAGCCGGTCCACGTCCAGCTCCACCGACCCCGGAGCCAGACGGACCTGTCCCACCGTGATGTCCACCGCTTCCGGACCGGCGTGCCGCCGGATCACCCGCAGTCCCTCGCTCAACGAGTGCCGAGCGGCGGCCTCGGTCCGGTCGCCCCAGAGCATCCCGGAGAGGTGCTCCCGGGTCCTCGACCGGCGGGGGGAGCGCGCCAGGTACACCAGGAGCGCGAGATGCTTGCGCCACAGCAGCTCCGGGGGGGCGGGGCTGCCATCCACACTGACTTCGATCGGACCCAGCGTCCGACAGAGGATCACCCTCGCCTCCAGTCCTGCTTGACAGCCGCTTGATGGAGGGATACTAGAAAGTATTGTACAGGTACCCCGCGGCTGTCGTCGCGGCACTCTACCGCAGCCCTGGAGCCGTCGCCGCGGAGCACCGCCACTCTCATGCGCATCTCACCGGCTCCCTTCAGCTTACGGTTCAGTCTCATACCCTTCCGGGGGGCCCTCGTCGTCGGCTTGCTCGCGCTGGGGAGCTGCGGCGAGGGTGAGGACCAGGGCTGCGGTGGTCCGTTCTGCGTCATCCCGCCGGGGCGGCCCGAAGCGACCAGACTGCGATCCGCCTCCGGCAACGGCCAGACCGGCGCTCCCGGGCGTGAGCTCCAGGACCCGCTCGCCGTGCTGGTGACCGACGGCGAGGATCGGCCCATTCCCGACGTCCAAGTCACCTTCATGGTGGACCCGGCCAGCGGAAACCTGTCGGCGCCCTCTGTCCGGTCCGACTATCAGGGGCGCGCCGAGGTGACGTGGACCCTTGGCCCCGCACTCGGACCCCAGACCGTGGTGGCGGTCGCCACGGGGGAACTGGGAGCTCCGCTGGACGGCTCTCCACTCACCCTCACCGCTCAAGGCGATTGGCCCCTGCCGGCACGGCTGGTCCTGCAGCAGGCGCCTTCCGGCTCGACGCAGAACGGGAGCCCGCTCGAGCGACAGCCGGTAGTCGTCGCGCTCGACGCCAACGGCGACCCGGTGCCCGAAGTGAACGTCACCGCCGCGATTATGGCCGGCGGCGGCGAGCTGCACGGCACCACCCTAGTCTCCACCGACGCGGCCGGACGGGCAACCTACACCGACCTGGCGATTCTGGGCGTGGCGGGAACCCGCGCCCTCGGCTTCAGCGTGACCGAGCCGCCGCTGGAGACTCTCTTCGCCACCGTCGAAGTGCGGGCGGGCGCCTCCTCCCAGCTCGTGGGCAACCAGCCCCTGGTCTACGAAGCCACGGTCAATTCGCCGGTCTCCCCCTCACCATCCGTGGTGGTGAGGGACGATGCCGGCAATCCGGTTCCCGGGGTGGCGGTGACTTTCGCCGCCGACCTGGACGCCTCGGTCTCGCCGGCGAGCTTGACGACCGACGAGCTGGGGGTGGCCCAGGTGACCAGTTGGACCGTCGGGAGAGCCGCCGGCGTTCGCTACTCGCTCTCCGCTCAGGTCGAGTCCTCGGGGGGCGCTCCGGTCGTCTTCTTCGCCGACGCGAAGGCGGGTGCGGCGGGCAAGCTGGAGATCACGGTGCAACCCTCGGCGACCGCCCGGAGCGGCACGCCGCTGGACCGCCAGCCGGTCATCCGGGTGGTAGACCAGCTCGGCAACCCGGCGCCGCAGGCCGGAGTGACGATTACCGCGACGCTCTCCTCGGGTCCCTCTGGATCGCTCCAGAACGCCTCGGCCACGACCAACGGGGTCGGTCGCGCGAGCTTTCGGGGTCTCACCCTCTCTGGCCTCGTAGGGAATTACAGGCTGTCGTTCAGCGCGCCCTCACTCGAGGGCGTGACCTCGAGCTCGATCTCGCTAGCGGCCGCGACCCCGTCGCGACTGGCCGTCGTGCGGCAGCCCTCGGCGGCCGGCCGAAGCCGAGTCCCGCTATCCGTCCAGCCCACAGTCCAGCTCCAGGATGCACGGGGTAACCCGGTGGCGCAGGCGGGGGTCGAGGTGGTGGCCTCCCTCGCCAGTGGCGGAGGAACCCTCGGCGGAGGGAGCCGGGCGGTGACCGGCTCCGACGGACGAGCCACCTATGCCGATCTCACCATCACCGGAAGCCCCGGCGCGCGCACTCTGCGCTTTACCAGCGCGAGCCCGGCCACGAGCGTCGTCTCGTCCCCGGTCACCTTGCCGGCGGTGGCCACTGTAGCCGTCGTCACCGCTCCTTCATCGCCCGTGGTGGTCGGCAGCACCCTGACCGACGCGGTAAGGTGGTCCCTCACCGATGCCGGGGGGCAACCGGTCCCTGACGCGCCGGCCGGCATTTCGGCATCGCCGGGCAATTCGGTGGATCCGGTGAGCACCAGCAGCGACGAGAGTGGAATGGTCGAGCTGCAGTCCTGGACGGTCTCCCAGACCGCGGGCGAGCACTCGGTGGAACTCGGGGTGGCCGACGCGCCGATCTCCCGCGTTATCATCGCGGCGGTAGCGGGCACGGCGTCCCGCCTGCAAAAGATCTCCGGGGACGGGCAGTCCGCACCGGTCAATTCCCAGCTTCCCGAGCCCCTGGTCGTCCGGGTGGTGGACGAGTTCGGAAACGGAGCGAGCGGAGTGACCGTTCAGTGGCGGACCTGTGAAGGGATCGGTGACTACGACGCCGTCACTGACGTCGGCGGCTACGCCAGCGCGTTCCAGGACACCGGCCCGGAGCCGGGCACGTTCTGCGGCATGGCGTCGAGCGCGGGGTTGGCCGATTCCCCCGTGCAGTTCTCCTTCACGGCGACTGCGGCAGAAGGATCGGTGAGAGCCTTGCGCCGCGAGAGCGGGGTTCGCAGCCGGCCGTCGGCGCCCCGCGCGCCCGACCGCTGATCGGAGCTCACCCATGCGCGGCGTTCGCGGGCTCCTGGTGTTCGCCCTCGCGGGATTGCTCTCCGGCGAGCTCGAGGCCCAGTCGGCACAGGCCATCTCATTGCAGGGCTCAGGACTCTTCAACGGGGTCTTCGGGAACGTGTTCATTGGGCTCAACGACGGGCTGGGCGCCGAGGCACAGGTCCGCTACACGCCGAGCGCCTTCTCGGTGGGCGCCGGGTTCCAGTACACCAATCACGAGTTGGAAGGCCGGTCGGAGGACGCACGGCTGTACGGGGGGTTTGTGGAGCCGCGCTACAGGATATACGCTGGAAGCAACGTGCTGGCGCCCTACGTTTCGGCGCGCTTTTCCCTGCTCAAGGTGGGCTTCTCCGGCGGCGATCTCGCCCTCTCCTCGAGCTTCATTCAAGTGAACGGCGGAGGCGGGCTTCTCGTCCGGCTCGGCGCGCGGGTCAATCTGGATGTCGGCGCCACCTACGGATATAACCGGCTGGGGGCTGGCAACCTGACTAGCAACTCGAGCGGAAGCTCGTTACCGGTGGAGTCGAGCTCGGGCTCGAACATAGTCGCGCGGCTGGGCCTGGCGGTCGGGCTCGGCGGGTGAGTTCGCTCGATCAGAGCTCGGGATCGCCCACGATGCGGCAGCTCAGCATCCGCCATTGATTCCCGCTTCGGGCGAACTCCGCCCGGAACACCGGATCGCTCCTCAGCCTACCCCCGAACGCGTCCTTCCACGAGAGCCGCACTCCGAACTCCATCGCGGCCGCGTCGCGCCGGATCTGTCGCCTGCCGTAGACCCGCTCCCCCACGACCGCCGACCACTCCTCGGTCTGGAGAATGCGGCTCAACTTCCTCAGCTTGTCCCGATCCGACGCGGTCGCCGGCCTGTACATCTCCGTCAGACGGGCCACGTCCTTGACCCGGATCGCGTCGTAGCACTGCTCCAGGCCAGTCAGCATCAGGGCCTCGATCCGCCGGCTCTCCTCGGCCGGGTTTGAGGCCCGGACGGTATCGCGCTGGGGCGCGATAGTGAGCTTCACCTCCCCCGACTTTCCTTCCGAACTGGCCCTGACTTCGGCCGACCCGGCGGAGCGGGCCGACACCATCCCGGACACCGAGTCCACCGTCACCACTCGGGGATCGCCACTCGACCAGACCATGCGGCGTCCGCTCAACTCACCTCCGCGCTCGTCTCTCGCCACCGCCCGCAACTGAAGCGTCTCGCCTGCCACGAGCGGGTGAGCGCCGTGCACGCTCACGTCGGCGACCGGCGCGGGCAGCACGGTCAGCTCCGACAGCGCCGATTCCCCGCCGCTCTCGGCGAGGATCAACGCGGTGCCGGCCGAGAGCGCCTGCACCCGGCCGGTCCGTGGATCGATGGCCGCGACCGAAACGTTGCTCGAGTGCCAGGCGACCGATCCGCCGGTAAGCCTCTCGCCCTTTGCGTCTAGGGCGACGGCTTCCAGCGTCGCGGTGTCTCCTACGCCGAGCGGTGCTCGGGGAGCGATCGAGACGGAAGCCACGCCCGGCGGCGCCACGGTGCGGCGCCGTCTCGGCGGCATCTTCGGAGCCGGTTGAAGCGAGGTCGGTTGGACCGAGCTATCTGGACGCTGCGAGAGGAGAGACGCCGCCTCCGTGCTGTCCCTGGTTGCCTGCGATTGGTTCGGACGGGCCTCGTCGAGGAGAGCGGCCGAGATGGTGGCCTGGTCCCCGCGTTTCAGGAACCCCACCGCCGCGCCGATCAGTGAGGCTGCCAGCGCGGCCATCAGGATTTTCGTTCGACGCCGGCGGCGACTCCTTCGGCGCGCCGGAGCGACCGTTTCCCGCGCCACCGTCGTTGCCGGGTCGTGAGCTCGTGGGGCGGGAACGCTCGGGGGAAGGATCGGGATCACCACGCTGGCTCGTGCATCGTCTGCCGCGGCCGTGATCCGCGCCATCCCCGGCGCCCGGGCGACCAGGTCACCGTCGCTGGTAACCGTGGCGTTAGAGGGATCCGCGGACTGCCAGGCGACCGCACGGGAGATAGCCAGACCCCGTTTGTCCCGGACGATGGCTTCGAGCCGGATCTCGTCTCCTACGCCGACCCCGTGATCGAGGGGTCGGATGACGATCTCGTCCGCTCTCGGCGTGGTGACCTCGACCCGGAGCACGGCGCGGACTCCCCTGCAGGTGGCGGTGAGCACGGTGGACCCGGCGGCGACAGCGACCGCCACTCCTCCATCCCTGCCGAATCGCAGCACTCCGGGCTCATCGCAGGTCCATGCCACCGAGGTGGGCGGCAGGCGGGTACCGCGCTGCCCCCGCACCGCGGCGACCAGCACGAAGCTGTCGCCGATCTCCAGGCCAGCCGGCGGCGGCAGGATGGAAATGCCGCCTACCGCGGGGCCTGACTTCTGTCCCCCAGCCGACTGCCGGGTCAGCGGAGCCGGGCTGGTCGGCGTTGGCGCATCTGACGCACCTGCTTCCGCGGCACCGGCAGCCGCGAGCTGGCCAAGTTCGGCCCGCAGCGGATCGTCCTCGGCGAGCGGTGCCGCGCCGAGCGCGGCCATCGCTTCCGGCAGCCGAGGCCATCGGGCCGCCGGATCCTTCGCCAGCATGCGGAGAATCGCCGCCTCCAGCTCGGGCGGGCAATCGGGGCGCTGCTCCCGGAGCGGGAGGGGCGGCCGCTCGACGTGCGCCTGCATGACGGTGAGGGTGGATCCGCTGAATGGTGGGGCGCCGGCCAGCATCTCGTACGCCACGGCGCCCAGGGCGTACTGGTCCGAGGCCCCGGAGACCTCGGCACCGGCACATTGCTCCGGGCTCATGTAGGCGGGGGTGCCGACCAGGGCCCCGGTGATGGTCTGGGTCGGCGACTCGGCCGCCTTGGCGATGCCGAAGTCGGTGACGACGGCGTTCCCGTCTCCGTCTATCAGGATGTTGGCGGGCTTGATG
>JACCSE010000411.1 GCA_013813145.1 Gemmatimonadales bacterium | reverse complement strand
GCTCGTAGCTGTCGGTGGTGGTGCCGACCGCGATGCTCGCCTGCCCGATGCCCCGCTCCCGCGCCCGCGAGCGCGCCTTACCAAATGCCCCCCAGTTGAGCATCCGGGCGTACACCGGTGAGAGCGTCTGTCGCGAGAGCATCAGTTGATCGACCGGCGCCTCTGCCGCCCCCCTGAGGTCCATGACGCTCTCCACCAGCCGATAATCGTAGAGATCGCCGCCGCCGCTCGCGTCGTATCCCGAGCTGAAGTGAAAGAGCAGATCTCCCTCCGCCCGGGTGTAGCGCCAGGACTCGTTGGGCATGAGTCCGAAGACGAAGGGCCGGAGCCGCTCGGCCGGCTCCCCGTGCCGCACGTAGATTACGCCCCGGTCGTCCAGCTCCTCGCTGCCCGAGCGGTAAGCGTCGGCCGGGCCGTAGAACCTGCGGCTCACCGTCAGGGCGAAGCTGCGCCGGGCGTGCAGCAGCCGGCGGTAGTGCTCCCGCAGCCGCTCCCCGTCGGCGCGCATCTCGTATCGGTCGCGGTCGGTCCAGAACCGCTGGAGGTACCCCGCGCGCTCGGCGCCGCTAAGCCGGTCGAAGCGCGCGAGCTGGGAATCTTCCGCGATCGGCGCGAGGTCGGCGCGGTAGCCGGCGACGGCGCCGGAGTCGTCCGAGGCCGCGCCGGCGAAATAGAGCGACTCGGCGGCCGTCCGGCCCGCCGCGAGCCCGGTGCGGGCCCGTTCGAGCGAGCTCAGCGCGACGCTGCCGGCGGCGGCGGCGTAGCGCTGGAAGGCCAGGTCGGCCGAATCGGGATCGCCGGCGGCGCGCTCGATCCTGCCCCATGCGAGGAGCAGGTCGGCCGGAGCTTGCCGCGAGGCCCGGACGGCCCGGCGGAGCGCGTCCCGCGTCTCGGGAAACAGCGCGGTGTCGCGGAGGCCGAGGGCAATGGCCGCGAGCGCCAGCGCGGCTGGCGCGTAGGAGCCGTCCGCATCGAGCGCTCGGTGATGGCGGCCGGCGGCTCGCTCCAGCGTGCCGAGGCCGACCCGGCTGCCGAGCGCCAGCCGATCGCCTTGTTCCCAGAGCGCCCGAACCGTCTCCGCCAGCCCCTCCGCGTGCCAGGCGAACGGCCAGCCGGGGTGTTGCTCGCTCACCCGGCGCAGGTGGCTGAGTGCCTGGCCGGCATCGGGATCTGCCCCCAGCTCGGCGAGGCGCAGCGCGGTGAGGCCAAGCCGGAGCTGGGCCAGCGGATGGCGCCGGGCCGGGCCATCTCGGCCGATGGATGCCCGGTACTCGCGCCGGAGCGCCGCGGTATCGCCGATCGCGGCGAGTGAATCGCGAAGCCCCGTGAGGGCGAGCCTGTCCGCCGGCGATTGAGCGGGCACGGCGGTCGCGGTGGCGACGATAAGGCCGCCCGCCAGCGCGATGCCGCGGAGTTCACGAGCCGTGCCGCGCATCCTCAGACCTTCTTCTCCTCCAGGAGCCGAAAGAACTCCTCCGGCGAGGTGAGCTCGGCGAGACGCGAGGGCACATCAGGCTCCTTCGAGAGCTGCGCGATACGGCCGAGCACCGGCAGGTACTGATTGGAGACCTCGAGCGGCGGCGCCATGAGCAGAAAGAGGTCGTGGACCGGCTTGGCGTCGATGGCCTGATACTCGACGCCGGCCCGATGGTGGACGTAGGCCAGCCGCAGCCGGGTGACGATGAGGGAGCGGGAGTGGGGGATGGCGATGCCGCGCCCGACGCCGGTGGAGCCGAGGCTTTCGCGTCGCCCGATCACGCGCAGGAGCGTGTCGGTGGAGCGGGCGTCGAGTCCCAGCAGCCCGACCAGCTCGGCGAGCACCGCGTCCTTACCGCTCGCCTGCAGATCCAGGGAAATGGCGTCCGGCGCGAAGAAGTCCTTGAGCTGCATGGGAACGGGGGCGGGCTGCGTCATCTGGGTCGTCGGGGTGGGTTGCGGCAAGCTAACCCTGACCCGGGAGGAGTGTCAAAGTCGGGGAGTACGAGCGTCGTGCAACAGAATCGAAAATCCGGCGCTACTGCTGCATTGCCAACGGCGGGGTCGCCAACAATTATGTAAGCACCCGAAGCAGGTCGGCGGTTCACGATGCAGAGGAGCGTGCCATGCGGACCCACGAGGTTCTCTCCAGCGTCAGGCTACGTCTCCTCTGGATCTCCGTGTGCGTCGCGCTGGCGGTCGGCTGTGGCGACGATGACGGAACCGACCCGACCGAGGGCACGGACGGCCCCGCCGACCCGGGCGTCCCGGTGCCGCGTCAGGATGGCGATCCGACGCTCGGCCGGGAGGTTTTTCGATTCGAAACCTTCAACAACGAGCGCTTCTTCACCGACGCCCTCCGCCTCGGGGCCGGGATCACGGCGGCCGGCGTTACCCCGTTCCAATTGCTCGAGCTCGGCGTAAACGTCGACCTCGACGCGCTACCCGCCGACGTCATTCAGACACTGACGGCCGAGCTCCAGGCCG
>JACCSE010000368.1 GCA_013813145.1 Gemmatimonadales bacterium | reverse complement strand
CTCGATCTGGTACTTGAGCGCGGTGAACTGCATCCGCTGGCTCGCGGCCGAGAGATCGGCAAGCGTGGGAAAGACCTTGTCCAGGTGGAACGCCTTGAAGCGTTGCTCGATGCCGTGGGGATACACTACGCCGTCGCCCCACTCGATACCGGTCTCGAACCACCAGGGCTCGCCGTTGTAGCACTCCCGCAGCTTGGCGACGTCGGGCAAGCCCCAGTTGCCGAACTCGGAGACCACCATCGGCTCGCTGCCCTTGCGCCGCACTTCTGCCGCCGGCTGGCGCGGCTGCGGGTTCCACGGGTCGCGGATGTACTCCCGCCACGCCTCGATGCTCTCGTACGCGTGGGCGAAGGTCCACGGCGGCCGGCTGGCGAAGGTGCGGACCCAGTCCTTCCACTGCCGGTAGTGGTCCGGCATTGCGTAGTAGTTGTGGAAGTCCTCGATGTCGGTGACCACGTGAAAGTTGGTGAAGCAGGGGGAGTTTCCCACCACCAGGCGGTGCGGGTCCCTGGCCTTGAGCTCGGCGTAGGTCTCCGCCAGCCAGGCGCGGTGACCGGCGTTCACCGCCAGGTCCACGCCCCAGTTCTCGTTGACGATGGTCCAGATGATGATCGAAGGGTGGTTCCAGTCCCGCTCCACCATCCCCAGCAGCGTCTCGTGGGCCCGGCGCTTGGCCGCTTCGGTCAACTCCTGCCAGTTGGGAAGCTCGGTCCAGATCAGGATTCCCACCCGGTCGGCCGCGTCGTAGTAGCGCGGGTCGGTGATCTTGATGTGGGTGCGGAGACAGTTGAGGCCCATGTGCTTGGCCTTGGCGAACTGGGCCTCCAGCTCGGCGTCGGTGAACGGGGTATAGATGAGGTCGGGGTAATAGTCCTGGTCCAGCGCGCCGCGGAGGTACAGCACCCGGCCGTTGAGCAGGAGATGGCCGGTGGAGTTCGTGGCGATGGTGCGCATGCCGAACCGGTCCGCCAGAATGTCGAGCGGCTCGGCGGAGTCGTCCCCCTCGGGCACCAGCGCGGCTTCGAGCTCATAGAGGTGGGGCGACACGGTGTCCCACAGCATCGGCTCCGGTACCGGAAGCACGAACTCCTGCTCCGCCGCTCCGGCCTGGAGCGTGACCCGCTCATCGCGGACCTCGCCCGCCGGATCGGTCAGCCGGAACCGAACCCCCAGCCCCTCGTCGGAAGGCCGGTTGAGGACGACTCGGACCTGAGCCTGCTGGGACGGCACCTCTGGCGTGATGCGGAGCCGCGCCAGGTGCACGGCTGCCCGCCGCTCCAGGTACACGCTCTGCCAGATGCCCCCGATGGGACCGTACCAGCTCTGCTTGCCGTGGGGGATTTCCGCGAAGGTGAACTCGGGCAGGAAGTCGGCGTCGTTCCCCGGATCGACCACCCGCGCGATCAGCTCGTTGCGGCCATCGCGCCGGAGCGCGCCGGTGACGTCGAACTCGAAGGGGAGGTAGCCTCCCTCGTGCTCGCCCAGGAGCTGGCCGTTGAGCCACACCGTGGTGTGATAGTCCACGGCGCCGAAGTGCAGCATCCAGATCCCGGGTCCCTCGTCGGGCCGCTCGAACCGGTGCCGGTACCAGGCCACGCCGCTGTAGTCGCGAAGGTCGTCGAACTGCGCTTGCCACGGTCCGGGGACCCGGATGGTTCGTGCCGTGCCCTCCCGCCCCAGGCTCTCCGGAGTCAATCGCTGCGACGGATCGGGGTAGAACTCCCACCGTCCGTCCAGGCTGATGCGTCTGCGAATCACTGCTGGCTCCTACGGCTCGAGCAAAACGGACTTGAGCGCGTTCCCACGCTGCCCTGTCACCCTGAGCGAAGCGAAGGGGGCATGCTTCAGCTCATGCCCCCTTCACTGCGTTCAGGGTGACATCGAGTGGTAAGAGAGACGCGTCTCTCCTCTTTGGCAAGCGGGTCCGCGGCTTCCGGTGGCGCTCGTGTCATTTACCTTTCGCCGGTCGCCCGCACCCGCACTCAAGGGAGTCCGCGCGCATGGTAGTCACCTTCCTGCTGATCGGCCTCGCCGCGGGTGTCCTCTCCGGTCTGTTCGGCGTGGGCGGAGGCATCCTCATCGTCCCCGCCCTCGTCCTGCTGGCCAACTTCCCCAGCAAGCTGGCCCTGGGCACCTCGCTCGGGGCGCTGCTGCTGCCGGTCGGCCTGCTGGGCGCATACGCCTTCTGGCAGCAGGGGCACGTCGATGCGCGGGCGTCGCTGCTGCTGGCGGCGGGACTCTTCTTCGGCGCCTATGCGGGCGCGCGCCTGGCGCAGGGGATCCACGGAGCGACGCTCCAGCGGATGTTCGCCATCTTCATCGTGGTGATGGCCGTTCAGCTCTGGGTCGAAGCCGGAGGCAAGTAACATGACCGCACGCGAGTCGGAACCCGCCAGGCTCGAGCTCACCAGCACCGACTTCCGCCAGGGCGACCCGATCCCGGCGCGGCACACCTGCGACGCGGACAATCGCTCGCCGTCGTTGAGCTGGACCGGCGTGCCGGTCGAGACCCGGAGCTTCGCGCTCATCTGCGACGACCCCGACGCGCCCCGCGGCACCTGGGTCCACTGGCTGCTCTACAACCTTCCGGCCGAGGCGGCCGAGCTCGGGACGGGAGTGCCGCCCCGGCCCGAGCTGCCCTCGCGGGCACGGCAGGGGATCAACGATTCCGGCGACGTGGGCTACGGCGGACCGTGTCCGCCGCCGGGCAAGCCGCACCGCTATTTCTTCCGCCTGCACGCGCTGGACGCCGCGCTCAACCTTCCGCCGGGCGTCAACCGGGCCGATCTCGAGCAGGAGATGGCGGGGCACGTGCTGGCGGTGGGGACGCTGATGGGGACCTACGAGCGGCGGGGGCGGTGATGGATGTCATCCCGAGCGCAGCGAGGGATCTTGC
>JACCSE010000362.1 GCA_013813145.1 Gemmatimonadales bacterium | reverse complement strand
GGCCGAGCGTGCTTTCGTAGAACTTCCTGGCGGCCTTCAGATCCTTCACGGCAAGATTGGCGACGGCGTTGCGCTTGCTGAGCATCGGAGTTCTCCTCGGGGGGTCAGGTTATCAGGCCTTGGACTTTGTCCAGCGCGCGCTTCCAGCCCTCACGATGGCTGTCGCGCACCTCTTCGTCGGGAAATCCTTCGTGAATCAGAATGAGCTCGGTGCCGCCATTCACCGGTTTCAACAGCACGGTGACCAGGGACGCCAGCTCGGGTGTCTCCCGCAAGTGCCAGGTGAAGACCAGCTTCTCGTCGGGGACGACCTCGCGATAGAGGCCATGGCTGGTGTGCTCGTCACCGTCCTCGGTCCGGAAGGTCACGCTGAAACGCCCGCCGGCGCGGACTTCCACCTGCGCGCTCAGGGTCGGCCCCGCGTCGGGGCTCCACCACCGCACGATCTTGACCGGATCGGTCAGTGCGGCGAACACCTTGGCGGGAGGCGCGTCGATCCAGCGAGTAATCCTGAGGGTCGGCTCGTTGGGGGACATCACTCTTTCGTTTCGACGAAGGCCGCCAGGCGATCGAGCTTCCGGGACCAGTAGCGCTCGTACCGGTCCATCCACCGCATCGCATGCTTCATCGCCTGTGGGGCGAGGCGGCAGTTGACGGTGCGTCCGCGCTTCTCGCAGACGACCAGTCCCGCCGACGACAGTACGGTGACGTGCTTGAGAATCGCGGGCAGGGATACATCGAAGGGACGAGCCAGCTCGCTGACGGTCAGTGGCTCTCGCCGCCGCAGGTGCTCGAGCATGGCTCGGCGCGTGGGATCGGCAATGGCCGAGAAGGTACGAGTGAGAGGGGACTCATGGCTAACCATTGGGTTAAGTATTGGAAGCGACTCGGAGGTTAGTCAAGCCTTGCCCGCCAGCGGGAGCGTGCTGGCCCGGCATGGCGGAGGTGCGATAGCGAATGTAGTCTCGACAGCACGAGGAACGACCCACAGTCATGCATCCAGCCGACTGAGCGAAATTGGAGCGCTCGATCATGACCGATCAACGGGTGGCTATCGTCGCCGGCGCCCGCACGCCGTTCGTCAAGGCCGGCCAGGCGTTTGCGCCGCTCGGACCGCTCGGGCTGGCGAAGCACGCGGTGCGCGGTGTTCTCGAGCGGCACGAGGTCGATCCCGCGGGCATCGATGCGATCGCGTTCGGCGTCGTCGTCGCTGAGCCTGGCAAGCCGAACCTGGCCCGGGAGATCGTGCTCGAGACCGGACTGCCGGCCGGGATCGAGGCGCAGACCATTTCCTCCTACTGCATCACCGGCCTCCGGACGGCCACGATCATCGCGGACGCGATCGCGCGGGGGCGCATCGGCGCCGGGATCGCCGGTGGGGTGGAGTGGCTCAGTGGAGCGGACCCGGCGACGTTCCGGGAGCCCACCACCGGGCTCACGATGGGCCAACATATGGAGCTCACCCGGGCGGAGTGGAACATCCCGCGCGCACGGCAGGACGAACTGGCCCTCGCCAGCCACCGGAACGCGGTGGCCGCGCGGGATCGGCTGGCCGGGGAGATCGTGCCGGTGGAGGGAGTCTCCCACGATACCGGTCCCCGACCCGACACGTCATTGGAGCGGCTGGCCCTCCTCCAGCCCGCGTTCGATCCCGCCGGGACCATCACCGCGGGCAACGCTTCGCCCGTGTCCGACGGCGCCTCGGCGGTGCTCTTGATGAGCGAGCGGCGGGCGGAGCAGGAGGGGCGGGAGCCACTGGCGTTCATCGAGGCCATGGACTACGCGGCCATTCATCCCGACGAGGGTCTGCTGATGGCCCCGGCCATCACCGTCCCTCGATTGCTGGAGCGCACCGGCTTGCGGCTCGCCGACCTCGACCTGATCGAGATTCACGAGGCGTTCGCGGCCCAGGTGCTCGCGAACGTCGCGGCATGGGAGCGCGGTTGGAAGGCCGGCCGCGCGATCGGTCAGATGGACTGGGAGCGGGTCAACGTGAGCGGCAGCTCGGTGGCGGTGGGCCATCCCTGGGCGGCAACGGGCGGGCGGATACTCACGACCCTGGCCTATGAGATGGCGCGACGCGGGGCGCGCCGGGGGTTGATCAGCATCTGCGCCGCCGGAGGGATGGCGGGAGCGGTCCTGCTCACGCGGCCTTGACCGGGAGTATTGGTACCCTCCATGCCCCGGTCACGCGGTGCGGCAGCCGGCGAGGACGCCGGCGAACCTGAACGGCTCGTCATCGGCGGCCGGGAGATCGCCATCTCCAATCCGCACAAGGTGCTCTTTCCCGGGCCGAAGCACACCAAGCTCGACCTGGTGCGCTACTACCTGGCGGTGGCTGACGGCGCGCTGCGCGGCGCCGGCGGCCGGCCCAACGTGCTGGTGCGCTATCCCCACGGCATTACCGGCGAGTTCTTCTACCAGAAGCGCGCGCCGACCTCGCGCCCGGCGTGGGTCGAAGTCGTGTCGCTCCGGTTTCCGTCGGGACGTAGTGCCGAGGAAGTCGTGCCGCGCGACGCGGCGGCCCTGGCCTGGCTCGGCAACCTGGCCTGCCTCGAGCTGCACCCGCATCCCGTCCGGGCGGAGGATCTGGACCATCCCGACGAGCTGCGGGTGGACCTCGATCCGGTTCCCGGCGTCGAGTGGGAGCAGGTGCGCCAGGTGGGTCGGGTCGTCGAGGGTGCGTTGAATGACCTCGGCCTCACCGGGTGGCCCAAGACCTCAGGCTCGCGCGGGCTGCACGTCATCGTAAGGATCGAGCGGCGTTGGAGCTTCGCCCCGACGCTGGCCACGAGCAAGTGGTGGAAGGAGGAGCGCCACGGGGTGTTCGCCGACTACAACCAGAACGCCAAGGACCGCACCGTCGCCTCGGCGTATTCGGTGCGGCCCAAGCCGGACGCGCGGGTGTCGGCGCCAATCGCCTGGGATGAGCTGGCGGAGTGCGATCCCGCGGACTTTACTCTGGCGACCATGCCGGCGCGATTCGCCGAAGCCGGCGATCGGCACTCGGGCATCGACGACCACCAATGCTCACTCGATCCGCAGCTCGAGCTCTCGGCGCGGCACGAGCG
>JACCSE010000344.1 GCA_013813145.1 Gemmatimonadales bacterium | reverse complement strand
CGTCCACCACGACCGGGCTATCCTCCCAGACCATCCCCGCGTTCACCAGGTCGTCCCGGATCGCGCCGACGCTGGTCCCCCGCTTGCCGCGCACGATCCCCGCCGAGATCGGTACCCATCCAGCGTGGCAGATGAACGCCACCGGCTTGCCCGCCGCGTAGATTTCCCGGGTGAGCTGGAGTAGCCGGCCGGAACGGCGCATGATGTCCGGGGCGTAGCCGCCCGGGATGACCAACCCGTCGAAGGCCCCGGCCTCGATCTGGTCCACGCTGGTGTCAACCGTCAGCGGGTAGCCGCGCTTGCCCTGGTAGGTCTTCTCGCCGGTCCCGGCAACCACCGTCCGCGCCCCCTCCTCCTCCAGGCGGATCTTGGGGTACCAGAGCTCCAGGTCCTCGTACAGCGGACCGGCGAAGAAGAGGATGGTTTGGCCGGTGAGCAGCATGGCGGGAAGTCTGGTGTAAGGGTCGAAGGCCGGGAGCCGGGCACTGATTGCGGTCCTGACTTGATCGAAGGTAAGCTATACCCGACCCTCGACTCTAGACCCTCGACTATCGACTCCCACATGCGCTCCCGCGACCGGATCCTCGGCAACCTCGAGTCCCTCTATCGTGAGTCCTACGACCGCGCCAGGGAGCTCGGTGACCAGGGTCGCATGGTGGATCTGGACAGCGCCTTCATGCGGGACCAGTTGATGCTCGAGATCCTGCTCGACATCCGCGATCTCTTCTCGGTCGCTCCCGCCGCCTCGGGAGGCAGCGCCCTCGAGAAGCTGGAGGCGATCCGCCGGCTCACCAAGCTTCGCTGAGAGGTTCGATGCCCCGACCCACCGTGCGCTCCCTCCCGCTGTCACTCCTGGCGCTCGCCGGACTCCTCGCCTGCGAATCGGGATCCGCTCCCGAAGTGGATCTGGTCGTCTATGGGCGGGTGTGGACCGGCGACTCCGCCGCCCCCTGGGCCGGAGCGGTCGCGATCGCCGGCGATAGCATCGTCGCCGTGGGTGACAGCGCCACGGTCTCCGCTCGGGTGGCGAAGGGAACCCGGGTGCTGTCCAGCGGCGGCGGAATGGTGGCCCCCGGCTTCATGGACGGGCACCTCCACTTCATAGACGGCGGGTTTCAGCTCGCCAGCGTGGATCTCCGGCCCGCCGATTCGCCCGCCGACTTCATCGCGCGGCTCGGCGCGTTCGCGGCGGAGAAGCGGCCGGGCGAGTGGATCGTCGGCGGCGACTGGGACCACGAGCGCTGGCCCGACGCCCCCTTGCCCCGGCGAGAGTGGATCGATTCGGTGACGCCGAGGAATCCGGTCTTCGTCCAGCGGCTCGACGGGCACATGGCGCTGGCCAACAGCGCGGCGCTCCGGCTCGCCAAGATCACCGCCGCCACCCGCGACATCCCCGGCGGCGTCATCGTGCGCGACCGCAGCACCGGCGAACCGACCGGTGTGCTCAAGGACGAGGCGATGGGCCCGGTCTACACCGTCATTCCGGCGGCCACCGACGAACAGCGCGACCGGGCGCTCCGCCGCGCGATGGAGCACGCCGTATCCAAGGGAGTCACCTCGGTTGCCCATATGAGCGTGCCCTGGGGCGATCTGGGCGCGTATCTACGCGCCAAGCAGGCAGGCAGCTTGATGGTCCGGGCGGCGCTCTACTTCCCGCTGGGGGACTGGCGCCGGGTGGCCGACACGGTGGCCCGCCTGGGCCGGGGCGACGACTGGGTGTGGATCGGTGGCGTGAAGGGGTACGTGGACGGCTCCCTCGGCTCCACCACCGCGCTGTTCTACGCCCCCTACGCCGACGACCCGGCGACCACCGGCGTGCTGACCACCCCTGAAGATTCCCTCCGGCGCTGGATCGGCGGGGCCGACTCGGCCGGACTCCAGGTGGTGGTGCACGCTATCGGTGAACGGGCCAACGGGCTCCTGCTCGACATCTTCGATAGCGTGGCCCAGGACCACGGCGCGCGTGACCGCCGCTTCCGCATCGAGCACGCGCAACACCTCAGGCGAGGGGACATCGATCGCATCGCCCGGACCGGCGTGATCGCCTCGATGCAGCCCTACCACGCCGCGGACGACGGCCGCTGGGCCGAAAAGCGGCTCGGGCCCGAGCGGATCCGGACCACCTACGCTTTCCGCTCCCTCCTCGATCGCGGGGGCCACCTCGCCTTCGGCTCCGACTGGACGGTGGCTCCGATGGATCCGCTCCTCGGCATCCACGCCGCCGTGACCCGCCGGACGCTGGACGGAAAGAACCCCGGCGGGTGGGTGCCGGAACAAAAGATCACGGTCGAGGAGGCACTCCGCGCCTACACCGCCGGTGACGCCTACGGGATCTTCGCCGAGAACGACCGGGGCAAGCTCGCGCCCGGCTACAAGGCCGACCTCGTCCTGCTGAATCAGGACCTGACCCGGATCCCGCCCGAAACGATCGATCAGGTGCAGGTTCTCAGGACTGTGGTCGGCGGCCGAGTCGTGTTTTCGGCGGAGTGATCCCGCTTTGCGACAGCGGGGTCTCGCGGCGCAGGGCCCCGCCTGGCCGGTGCAATTATCCGCGTGCTTGACCCAGCCTGAACCGCTTCGCATTTTCCGTCCGTCCCTTCTCCCCCAATTCACCGGTCGGCCCATCACCGGAGGCGGCAATGTCGCTCCGGGAAACGCTTCGCGCGCTCTCCCTGCTCTTCCTCGCCGCTGCCGGGCACCTCCCCGCGCAGGCGCCGGCCGACATCGTGCTCCCGTCCTCCGCCGGTTCGGCGTTGGCGGTTGCCGAGTCTTACGAGGCCGCCTTCGACCAGCTGATGGGCCTCAGGGGAATGGCCGACCGGGTCGCCACGGTGGAAAAGCTCGTGCTTCAGCGCGACGTCGGGCGATTCACCCTGGGCGCGGGGAGGCTCTACCTGCTGTCGCCCGTGGGCGGGCGCACCGTGGCCGCGGTATTCCAGGGAACGGGGACGTTCTCCTTCGCGCCGGGGTCACGGGGCGAGCAGCAGCGGCTCGCGCGAATCGAGCAGACCACGTCACTGGAGGCCCCGGTCAGCAGCCTCGTCTTTCTGTTCGCCGACAGCACCCTCGCCGAGCTGGAGCGCACGCTCTCCTTCGGGCCGGCGGAGGTGCCCGCTGAAGTGCGAGGGCGCGCGCAGGACGCGCTGGGGCAGCTCTCGGACCGGGACAGCCGTACGGTGCATCCGGACCTGATGAGCGCGCTCCTCAACGGCGAGCACAGCGACCTCTTCTGCGCCTACATCCGCCGCTCAGGCGGGGGGCCGCTGCTGTTCATGCTGAACCCGAACGAGGTCGAGGCGGTGACACTCGCCGGGAAGCTCAAGGGTCGCCACTGGTCGAGGGAGCCGGAGGTCATCTCCCGGTTTCCCCGCCAGGCCGCGCTCCGTCCGGGGATCACCGGAGAGCGCGTGCGCCAGGCCGACGTGCAACGTTACGCGATCGAGACCTGGCTGCCGCCGACCGGGATCGGCGAGATCGGTTTCTCCGCCGTGGCGACGCTGGACATCGTGGCGGATACGGCGGTCGGTCCCTGGGTGGCGTTCTCGCTCTTCGAGGAGTTGCGGGTAGACTCCGCCCGCTGGTCGGGCGGCGAAAGGGCCACGGTGTTCCGGGGCAGGGACAGCGATCTCCTCTGGGTGCGGCTCGACCGGGAGGTCCGGCCGGGCGACGTGCGTCCGCTCACCCTCTACTACCGCGGCAACCTGATCGACCGCTTCGTCGACTTCTTTCGGATCAAGTCGTCCATCGCCTGGTACCCGCGCTCGCTGGAGGGACGGAGCCTGGCACGGTTCGACCTGACCTTCCATACCTCCGACGCCTACCTGCTCGCCAGCGTCGGAGACCGGGTGGACTCGACCAGGTCGGGGCGCACCGTGCGCACTCGGTGGGTGACGCCGGGCCCGATTCGGAACGCCTCGTTCAATCTCGGACTCTTCAAGGACTACAGCGTGCGGGAGGCGGGCGTGCCGCCGGTGACCGTGATGGTCTCGGAGGAAGCACATCGGAAACTTTCCCGAGTCTTCGTGCAGCAGCGCAAGATGCGTGAGCGGGTGGGGACCGACGTGATCCAGAGCCTGCGCTTCTTCCAGGAGATGTACGGGCCGGCGCCGGTCAAGCACTTCTACGCCACCGAGATTCCGGATTTCCACGGCGAGGCCTTCCCCGGCATGGTCCACCTCTCCTGGGCCACCTTCCAGAACACCAGCGACGACGGGGCGGACGAGGTCTTCCGGGCGCACGAGGTGGCGCACCAGTGGTGGGGCATCGGGGTGGACTTCGCCAGCTACCACGACCAGTGGCTCAGCGAGGGCTTCTCCACCTTCTCGGGTCTCTGGTATCTCCAGGCCGCCCGGAAGGACAACGACATGTACTTCGACATGCTGCGGCAGTGGCGCTCGAGTATCCTGCTCCGCGAGGGCGATCCGGGACCGATCTCGCTCGGCTACCGGGTCTTCGCCTCCAAGGACGACGATCAGAACGACTACCAGACCATCATCTACAAGAAGGGCGCGTGGGTGGTCCACATGCTGCGGGTCCTGATGCTGGACCTCAAGACGATGCGGGAGGATCGCTTCACCGGCATGATGCGGGACATCTATCGGAAGTACGAGGGCAGGCGGGCCTCCACCGACGACTTCCGCCGGGTGGTCGAGCGGCACGCCAACGCCGACCTGGGGTGGTTCTTCGATCAGTGGGTGCACTCGACCGCGGTTTCGACCTACCGGGTGGCTCAGCGCATCGAGCCCACCGGCGACGGGCAGTTCAAGGTGCGCCTCCAGATACGCCAGGAGAACGTGCCGGAGGATTTCCAGGCCTACGTGCCGGTGACGGTGGATCTCGGTAAGAATGGAACGGCCCGGGTCCGGGTGAAGGTGAAGGGGCCGAGGTCGGACATCGAGCTCCCGCTCATGCCGGCGCAGCCCAAGGGGGTCAAGTTCAACGATCTGGAGGGAGTGCTGGCGGAGGTGAAGACGGCTGGGTGGGAGGACTGACGCCCCGCCGCTATCTTTCCGGTTCGTATCGGCAGCACGTGACCGTGCCCCTCACCCCGAGCCCCATGGCCACACGTACCACCAGCCGCGCGCGGGCGTCCACCAGGCTGGAGAAGGCGGATCTGCTCGAGCTCTATCGCATCATGCTGCTCGCGCGGCGGATCGACGATAAAGAGATCCAGCTCAAGCGACAGAACAAGATCTTCTTCCAGATCTCCGGCGCGGGCCACGAAGCCGTGCTCGCCGCCGCCTCCAAGGTGTTCCGTCCGGCCTACGACTGGTTCTACACCTACTACCGCGATCGCGCCCTCTGTCTCGGCCTCGGAATGACCGCGACCGAGCAGCTCCTCTCCGCCGTCGGCGCCGCCGCCGATCCCAACTCCGGCGGGCGGCAGATGCCCTCCCATTGGGGCCACAAGGACCTCAACATCGTCAGCGCGTCGAGTCCCACCGGCACCCAGTTCCTCCAGGCGGTCGGCTGCGCCGAAGCGGCGCTGCGCTACTCCCGCATCGAGGCCATTCCCGAGCGCGAGGAGCGGTTCCACGGCGACGAGGTCGTGCTCTGCACCACTGGCGACGGCACCACCAGCGAGGGCGAATTCTGGGAGGCGCTCAACACCGCCACCAACCTCAAGCTCCCCGTCGTCTTCCTGGTCGAGGACAATGGCTACGCCATCTCGGTGCCGGTAGAGGTGAATACGCCGGGCGGTTCGGTGTCCAAGCTGCTCACCGGATTTCCCGGGCTATTCATCCAGGAAGTGGACGGCTGCGACGTGCTGGCCTCATTCGACACCGTCAGCAAGGCCGTGGAGTACTGCCGCGCGCGGAAGGGCCCCGCGCTGGTCCACGCCCACGTGATTCGCCCGTACAGCCACTCACTCTCCGACGATGAAGTCCACTATCGGCCGACCACCGAGCGGCAGGCCGACGCCCTGAAAGACCCGCTGACCCGTTTCCCCGCGCATCTGCTGGAGCAGGGGATCGCCACCCAGGAGGAGTTGGACCTGCTGGCGCGGCAGGTGGAGGAGGAGGTGCAGGCCGCCAGCGACGTGGCGCTGGGCTCTCCTCAGCCCGGCACCGACACGGTCTACCAGTACGTCTACTCTCCCGAAGTCGACCCCACCTCGGAGCAGTTCGATACCGAGGACGATCCCCGCTTCGCCGGCGATCCGACGACCATGGTGGATCTGCTCAACGTCTGTCTCCGGGACGAGATGACGCGGGATCCGCGGATCCTGCTCTTCGGCGAGGACGTGGCGGACTGCAGCCGGGAAGAGAATCTCGGTGACGTGAAGGGGAAGGGCGGCGTGTTCAAGGTGACCTGGGGGCTACAGCGCGCCTTCGGGGGCGACCGGGTCTACAACTCCCCGCTGGCGGAGGCCAACATCATCGGCCGGGCGATCGGGCTCGCCACCCGCGGGCTCAAGCCGGTGGTGGAGATTCAGTTCTTCGACTACATCTGGCCGGCGTACATGCAGCTTCGGAACGAGCTGGCCCTGATGCGCTGGCGCTCCAACAACGCCTTTGCCGCGCCGGTAGTCGTCCGGGTGACCTACGGGGGGTACTTGAAGGGGGGATCGGTGTACCACTCGCAGACCGGCGCCGCCGTGTTCACCGGCGTGCCGGGCCTGCGGGTCGTGTGCCCCGCGACCGCGCTCGACGCGAACGGGCTGCTTCGCACCGCCATCCGCTGCGACGACCCGGTGCTCTTCCTGGAGCACAAGCACCTCTACCGCCAGACCTACAACAAAGCGCCGAACCCGGGCCCGAACTTCATGATCCCGCTGGGCAAGGCCAAGGTGGTCCGGCCCGGCACCGATCTCACCATCGTCACCTACGGCGCGCTGCTCCAGCGCTCGCTGTGGGCCGCGAAGGAGGCGGAGGAGCGCGAGGGGATCAGCACCGAGGTGATCGATCTCCGCTCGCTTTCGCCGGTAGATTGGGAGACCATCGGTGAGTCGGTGCGCCGGACCAACCGGGTGATCGTGGCCTACGAGGACTCGCTTTCCTGGGGCTACGGTGCCGAGATCGCGGCCCGGATCGGGGAGGAGCTGTTCACCTACCTGGACGCTCCGGTCAAGCGCGTGGCCTCCACCGACACGTTCGTCGCCTACGCTCCGGAGCTGGAGGACGTCATCCTTCCCCAGGTCGCCGACCTGCGCCAGGCCATCCTCGAAGTCGCTTCGTTCTGATCCCTTAACCCCGCGCGACGGTTTCGGGCGGCGAGAACTGCCGGCCGCAGAGAACGCAGGTGAACGCGGTGGACTGAATGGGTTGCGCCTCCGGGCCAAGTTCTAGAGCTTTGGTTCAACAGCACACATGCATATTCCCGTTGGGGAAGAGACTTGTCTGGGCCACCGAAGGCCACCGCGTTCTCTGCGGCCGTAATTTTTCGCTCTGAATCCCCAGCGTGAGAATTCCACTCCCCCCGTCGCGTCATACCCACGACTCCTCTCGACGGTAATGCGCGATGCAGTGGACGAAGTGGCGCCCGGATGGGCGCCGGGCGATTCTGACCCTTCTGCTCACGGCGACCCCGGCGGTCGGCGCCGCACAGGCCGCGGCGCCGGTCTCCCTCGCACTGGCCACGGAGACGGGCTTCGCCGCCGCCACGGCGCTCCTGTATCCTCGCGACACCTACACCGGCCGGGATCCCGACGGTGTCCCGTGCTACGTCGAGCGCCCGTTCTCACTGGAGGAGCGGCGGCTGCTGCGGGAGCACTTCGGGATCGAGGAGCCGGGCCGGCTCTACCTCTCCGACTCGGGCCCCGGCGCATATCTCATGTACGACACCGAGCGGGACCCCGGGGCCGGGCACCTGGTGCGGACGTACCGGGTGGGCGCGGGGTCGATCCGCCGGCAGGGCGAGACCTGGGAGGAACTCGAGCGGCGGCTGCGGACCATGCGGCCGGGCGACTTTCCGGCGGCCGTGCGGAACCCGAACACCTCGCTCGCCTCGCTGGACCCCGCGGCACGCCCCGCGTTCGAGCGGATGCTGCGCGCGGCCCGCCGAGCCGGGCACCGGGTACGGGTGGTGGAGGTGCACCGGTCTCCCGAACGCCAGGCCTATCTGCTGGTGCAAGGAGGCGGTCTCACCTTCACCGCCACGTCCAAGCACTCGGCCGGGCGCGCCGTGGACTTGGTCGTCGGAGACGGCAACCTGAGGAAGAAGCGCACCCGCGCCCGGTGGACCGCCTTCCGCCGGTGGGTGGCCGGCTTCGAGGCAGGCCGGTTCCGGCTCATCGGCGAGCCGGGCAAGTCGTGGGATTGGCCCCACGTCGAGCTGCCCGGGGGCGTCCTCGGCTATCGCTCGGTTGAGGAGCTTCTGGACGCGGCCTCCCGCGCCGCCATACATTCGACTCATGACCCTGCCCGAAGCGGAGCAACATCTCTCGCTCGCCCTCGAAGCGGCGGTGACCAGATTCGGCACCATGGTTCGGCCGGTTGGGCGGCGTTACCGCCTGGACGAATCCGGGCTGGACGAGGTGATGCAGGAAGTGCGTATCCGGCTCTGGCGCGCCCAGGGTACCAGTGAGCAGGTCGGTGAGACCAACACGTCATACGTATACCGGACCGCCTCGTCGGCGGCGCTGGACGTCCTTCGGCGCCGCCGCTCCCGCCAGGCCGACCGCCACGACGCCATCGACGACGGCGCGGTCGCGGTCCCCCAGCGAGTCGTAGAGCGCCGCGGCCCGCTCGAAGTGATCCACCGCGGTGGGGAGGTCGTCGAGCCGGAGCGCGAGCATGCCCAGCCCGCCGTAGGCGAAGGCGAAGCGCTCCTGATTCCGGGAAATTTCGGCCTCGGCGAGCACCTGCCCGAGCGCGGTCTTCGCCTCTCCCAGCCGGCCGCGAAACTGAAGCTCGTCGCTCCGGCGCGAGGCCAGACGCGCCAGCGAGGCATGGTCGTGCGTCGCGCGCAGGAGCCCCTCCGCCCGATCCATGATCGCGAGCACGGAGTCTCCCCGTCCCATAAGGCTGTATGCCATGGCATGGGCCTCGAGGCACTGGCCGGTGAGCCGCCGCTCTCCCAGGCGCTCGGCCGTGACCACGCCCTGGCGGGTGAGGTCGGATGCGTCGGCCGCGCTGGCGACCGCTCGGTAGAGACCGAGGCGGCAAAGGTATTGGGCTCGTTCCCAGGTATCGCCCGCCGGCAGCAGTGCCCGGAGAGAGTCGAGCACCGCGAACGACGCCTCCAGCCCGCCGGTGGCGCTCCGGGTATTGCTGAACCCGATCAGCGCATCGATCTCGCCGCCACGATCTCCGATCCGCCGGGCCTTCGAGATCGCCGAAGTCAGCAGCGAGTCGGCGCGGCGATAGTCACCTTCCCCGAGTGCCACCCGGTAGAGCCCGAGCTCTGCCTGGATGTCCACTCGTCGGCGGTGCCGGCGGAGCTGAGCATGCGGCGGAAGAGCCGCTCGGCGGCGGGAAAGTCGTAGGTGAGGCGGACTAGATGGCCGAGGCCGAGCGCGGCGACGCGATCACTCGAGTCCCGCTGGAGCGACGCACTCCAGCGCGCCCGCACGACGTCTGCGCTGTCATCGCTTACCGCTCGCTCGGCGGTCTGAACGACGGCGCGGGGGCTCGGGCCCTCAGCCTGGGAGGCGGCTAACGCACGCGGCGCCAGCAGCAGGATCCCCAGAAGGATGTGGAATCGCAGCAGACTGGAGTTACTTCATTGCCTCGCGGATCTCTCCCGCCGCCGCGATCGCGTTGTCCACGTCGCGGGAGAGCGCCTTGGCTTGCTGAGTGGCCTGGGTCAGATCGGTGAGCACGGCCGCCACGCCCGCGGAGCGAAGCCGCAAGAGGTCGAAGCGTACGTTCTGCATGGCCAGAACGCACGACTCCAGGTGGCTCGACACCTGGTTGCGGCGGCCCTGAAGGTCGATGATCGTCTGGCGCTGCCGCTGGAGCAGATTCAGCCGGCGGGCGCGTTCGGGGTCGTCCGACTCCCGGGACAGGGCCGCGATGCGCTCGTCGATCTGGAGCATACCCTCGGTGTCGAGGTTGGTGTCCATCGCGTGCAGGGTCCGAGCGAGATCGGTGGCCCGCTCGTAGAGCGCGTCCACCGTCTGCTGGATCTCGGGCAGCATCTTCCGCTCCGAGGGCGGGAGCCTCTCCATTAGCTTGACGATGGCCAGGCGGTCGCCGTGCGCCTGGATGACGTACCCGAGGTGCGCGCCGTAATCGTCGGCCGCGGGTTGGGGAAGTTGCCTGGGGAGCTTTACGCCCCTGAGCTTGGTGGTCTCGACCGCGTCGTGCGCGGGCGGGCGGGTGAGCACGTCGCGCCAACTGTACCCTGACTGCCAGAGGCGGGCGTAGCTCCGCATCAGACCCAGTCCCATCCCGAAGGTGGGGAAAAGAAACCATGGCGTGTCGAGCCCGGTGGCCACGTTGATCCCCATACACCCGAGCGACACCGCCGCCCAGCTTGCGAACTGCCCGCGGACCTTCTGGACGATGCGGGGCTCGCCGGTGTCGGGGACCAGCTCTTCGCCGCTCCGCCCGCGGGTGGGGGATTCCCCACGACGGGCGAGACGGTCGCCACGGTCGTCTCGGCCGGAAGGGCGGGCGGACGGGCGAGCGGACAGAGGCAGTCGCTGCGATGGCCGCGCACCTGCCTGCCCGTCCGCCCGTCTGCCGGTCTGTCCGCCGCCGGCACGCCCGGCCCGCCAGCCGAGCCCCGTCGGCTGGTAGCCGACGACGCTGCGGCCTTCCAGGGCACGGCGCAGTGCGTCCGCCGTGGGCCACCGGTTTTCCGGGTCCTTCTCCAGGCACCGGCTGACCGCCAGTGCCAGGTCCTCCGGCACGTCGGGGCGCTTGGTTCTCAGGTCGGGCGCCACCTCGGTGATCTGCTTCATCAGGATCCCGGCGACCGTCGGAGCGTTGAACGGCAGCTCGCTCGTCAGCATCTGGAACGTCACGATGCCCAGGCTGTACAGGTCCGAGCGGCCGTCGATCTCACGCTCGCCAGCGGCCTGCTCCGGGCTCATGAACGCGGGCGTGCCGATCGCCACGCCGGCGCCGGTGAGCGTGGCGCCGGAGCCGCCGGAGAGCGCCTTGGCGATTCCGAAGTCGGTCACCATGACCCGCCCGCGAGACCCCTCGAGGAGGATGTTGTCGGGCTTGATGTCGCGATGGATGATGGAGAGGCCGTGGGCGGCGCTCAGCGCGTCGGCGGTTTCGGTCATGATGCGGCGCGCTTCGTCCACCGGAAGCCGGCCCCGGCGGCGGATCCGCCCGGCCACCGACTCGCCGTCCACGAACCCCATAACGAAGTAGACCAGTCCCCGGCCCTCGCCGACCGTGTGGATGGGGACGATGTGGGGATGGGAGAGCTTGGCGGCGGTCTGCGCCTCGCGGGTGAAGCGCTCGCGGATGTCCTGCTGGAAGGCAAGCTCTGGAGGAAGGACCTTGATGGCGACCCGCCGCTGAAGCCGTTCGTCGCGGGCACGGTAGACCACCCCCATACCGCCCCGCCCGATCTCGCCTTCGATGGTATAGGCGTCTCCCAGCGCCTCGGCGAGTCGCGCCGCCAGCGGCTTTTCCGCCGAATCGGTCATGGGAACAATCTGTACTGGCGCTGCGCCTGCCGCCACCTCTGGGTTGACTCGGCTGGTGGCTATCGGCT
>JACCSE010000320.1 GCA_013813145.1 Gemmatimonadales bacterium | reverse complement strand
TAGATGATGACGGCGTAGGCCCCGTAGTACCCCAGCGTACCGACTGCCGCGAGCAGGCTGGAGACCAGGCTCCGGCGCACGGCGAGCGATTTGTTGGCCTCGTAGAACTCCCGGGAGAGGCGGTCGTAGCGGCCCACCAGGAAATCCGACAGGCCGAAGAGCTTGAGCTCCTTGGCCGAGATGTCGCTGGCACCGATATAGCGGAGATAGTCGAGCTGCCGGCGTTCCGGCGTCCAGGAAAAGAGCAGCGAGTACCCGAGCGAGGCGAAGTGGGTTTCGCCCAGGAGCGAGGGCAGCACCGCCACCACCAGCAGCAGCAGCAGCCACGGGACGTAGACGGCGAGCGCGACGCTGAGGGTGAGCAGGGTGATGGCGTCCTGGATGGAGCCGAGCAGGAGGGTGAACAGTCCGATGCGCCCCACCGTCTGCCGTCGCGCCCGCTCCAGTTTGTCGTAGATCTCCGCGTCCTCGAACTGCTCCAGGTCGAGCGTGGCGGCGTGCCGCATGAGCTCGACGCTGGTGCGGTTGGCGAACAGATCGCCGAGCAGGCTCTCCAGCAGCGCCGAGACCCGGGACAGGCCCTCGCCGACGAGGGCGATGGCCAGTTCGATCGCGAGCAGCTCGGCGAGCGGTTCCCACGGCACCGACCCGCCGGCCCCCACGACGGCGATGGCCCGCACCACCTGGTCTACGATGAGCTTCCCGACCCAGAGGATGCCGAGCGGCACCAGCGAGCGGGCGACCCGGAGGAGCAGGATACCGACCACGTACCGAGGCTCGGTCTGCCAGACCAGCCGGAGCAGCCGCGGAAGGTGACGGAGTGCCCGGAGCCGTTCGCGCCAGGTGCCGGCGGGCTCGTTGGCTCGCCGGCGCCCGGTGAGGTTGGGGCGGACGACGGGATGCTGAAGAGGAAGTCCCATGGCCTGAAGCTAATTGTCATCCTGAGGGAGCGAAGCGACGGATGACATTCGTCAGCTCCGAACGTCGTTCCGCCGGTCTGCCGTCCCGCCTATCTTCCGCCCATGCACCCTCCAGCTACCGCGCTCGTCACCGGCGCCACCCAGGGCATCGGCCGCGCGACCGCGTTCGCGCTCGGCCGCGCGGGCTACCGGGTCGGCATCTGCTCCCGCACCGCGGCCAAGGTGGAGCGCCTGAAGGAGGAGCTCGCCGCGGCAGGCATCCAGGCGGCGGGAGCCGCCGCCGACGTCGCCGATCCCGCGGGCGTGCACCGCGCCGTCGCGGCGATCGCCTCGGACCTGGGCGAGATCGAGGTCCTGATCAACAACGCCGGCGTCCTTATCGCGCGGCCGTTTGAGGAGCTGACCGTAGAGGACTGGGACGTCACCATGAGCACCAACCTCCGGGGACTCTTTCTCGTCACCCGGGAGGTCCTGCCCGGAATGCGCCTCCGCGGCCGCGGCACGATCGTCAACGTCTCCAGCCTGTCAGGCCGCACCGGCTTCGTGGGAGGCGCGGCCTATGCCGCCTCGAAGCACGGCGTACTCGGCTTCAGCCGGTCGCTCATGCTCGAGGTCCGGAAGGAGAACATTCGGGTCGTCGCGATCTGCCCCGGCTCGGTGGATACCGGCATGCTGAGCGACCAGCCGATGCTCAAGTCTGATGCCGGGCGGATTCTCCGCCCGGATGACGTCGCCGAGACCATTCTCCACACGCTGTGCCTGCCCGATCGCGCGATGGTGAGCGAGCTGGACATCCGCCCCACCAATCCCTGACGAGCGGCCGATGGCCGGAGTCGAAATCGCCAGGTGTCTCTGCCGCGGGACCGCCTTCGCGGAATTGCTGCCGCGAGCGCGGGTGGAGGGGTGGGACCTCCCCGCGCTGATGCGGGAGACGGGATGCGGGGCGGCGTGCGGCCTCTGCCGGCCCTACCTGCGGCGGATGCTGGCGACGGGGGAGACGGTGTTTCGGGAGCTGTTGTGGGAGGAGGGCGCCAGATGAGCCTTCACCCGGTGCCTGCGGGCGACGCGAGCGTCGCCCCGGCGGCGCGTCAGTCGGTGGCAGCTGGCTGGCGCCGGCTCTACGTGCCCGGCGTGATGGCGGCAGCCGCACTGGTCGTGGGCTGGGTTGGTCTGTATTTCGCCTTCCATAGCCATTGGCTGGGAATCGCGCTGCTGGTCACCTCCATTCTCAGCATGGCGGCACTGCGGCGGGGCGACGCGATTTCGCGGACCCGGAGCGAGGCGCTGCGGCAGACCCTCGACTCGGCGGCGGCGCGGAACCGCGAGCTGGAGCGGCTACGTCATCTGGCGGCCACGCTCCTGGCGGGCACCGACCTCACGCCCCTGCTCCACGAGGTCGGCCGGGCGGCCGTAGACCTGCTCGAGGCTGAGAGCGGCGGCGTCACTCTGGTCGTGGAGGAAGGCCGCTTCCTCAAGGTGGCCGCGGCCACCGGGCCGATCGAGATGGCGATCGGCCGCCTCATCCCGATCGACCAGTCGATGCTGGGGTGGGTCGCCATCCACGGGCAGCCGCTGATCTCCAACGACATGGACCAGGATCCGCGCAGCTACCGGATGCCGGGGCTACAGGTGAAGCTCCGGACGGTGGCCATCGTGCCGCTCCGGTCGGCCGGCGTGGTCATCGGCACCATCAGCGTCTACAATCGTCGCGATGGCCGCCCGTTCGGCGATCACGATCTCCAGCTTCTCCAGACCTTGGGCGACCAGGTCGTCGTCGGTCTCGATCGCGCGGCGGTGCTGGAGGAGAGTCGCAGGAACGAGCGCGCGCTGGTGGCCAAGAATGCCGAGCTCCAGCGCGCCACCCGGCTCAAGAGCGAGTTCCTCGCCAACATGTCGCACGAGCTGCGCACGCCGCTCAACGCGATCATCGGCTTCTCCGACCTGATGCTCGCCGATGGCGCCGGCGAGCTGAACGAGCAGCAGCGCGACTTTCTGGAGGCGGTGCTTCGGAACGGTCGCCACCTGCTGGCCCTGATCAACAGCGTCCTCGATCTCTCCAAGATCGAGGCCGGGCGGATGGCCCTCACGCTCTGGCGAACCGACCTCCGCGAGGCGATCACCGGCGCGGTGGCCGATACCGCCAGCCTCCGCGGCGCCAAGGCGCAGGAGTGCGTCCTCAACCTGGAGGAAGCGCCGCTGGACGTCGTCGCCGACGGCGTCCGGGTGCGGCAGGTGCTCTTCAACCTTCTCTCCAACGCCTCCAAGTTCACGGCGGAGGGAGGAAATATCACCCTCTCCGCCATCAAGACGCACGCGCCGCTCCGGGTTCCGGCCGAACGCGCCGGCGACGATCGCCGGATGGGGTCGCAGGAGGTGGTCTGGGTGTCGGTCGCGGACACCGGGATCGGCATTGCCGCCGCCGACATGGGCAAGCTGTTCCAGGAGTTCAGTCAGGTGGACAGCTCGCCCAGCCGGCTGGCGCAGGGAACCGGCCTGGGTCTGGCTCTCTCCAAGAAGTTCGTCGAGATGCACGGCGGCCGGATCGGCGCCGAATCGGTGCCGGGGAAGGGCTCCACCTTCTGGTTCATCCTGCCGGCGGAAGGGCCGCTCCGGCGAGGGGCGGCTGCCACGAGCGAACTCGTCTCGGTATAATCCTGCCATGCCCCGCCGGCTCGTCGCCTTCTTCCTCCTGGCAGTTTTCCTGGGTTCGGGCACCACTGTGCCCGGCCCCGATGCGCTGCTCCACCACTGGAGCGGTACTTCGGAGGAGCACCGGTCGCACGTCGAGCCGGCGGGCGGCTGTACCGGTCACACCGAGCAGTGCACGCTGGGACGCACCGCCACAGGGGCGGCGGCTGCCCTCGCGCTAAGCCCGGCGCTTCGGGTCGAGCCGGCCGGCCGGCAC
>JACCSE010000285.1 GCA_013813145.1 Gemmatimonadales bacterium | reverse complement strand
CCCGGGCCCTTCCCGACGCGCGGGACGGGCTCAAGCCGGTGCACCGCCGCATCCTGTACGCCATGAACGAGCTGGGATTGGTCCCCGGCCGGGGCTACAAGAAATCCGCGACGGTCGTGGGCGATGTGTTGGGCAAGTACCATCCGCACGGCGATACCTCGGTCTACGACGCCCTCGTCCGGATGGTGCAGGAGTTCTCCCTGCGGTATCCGCTGGTGGATGGCCAGGGGAACTTCGGCTCGGTGGACGGCGATCCGGCGGCGGCCTACCGCTATACCGAGGCGAAACTCACCCGCGTCGCCATGGCGATGCTGGAGGACATCGACAAGAACACGGTCGACTTCCAGCCCAACTTCGACGACCGGCTGCGGGAGCCGACGGTCCTCCCGTCCAAGATCCCCAACCTCCTGATCAATGGCTCCAGCGGCATCGCCGTCGGCATGGCCACCAACATCCCTCCGCACAATCTCAGAGAAGTGGCCAAGGCGGTGGAGCTGCTGATCGACACCCCGGAGGCGACCATCGCCGACCTCCGGAAGGCGATCAAGGGCCCCGACTTCCCCACCGGCGCCTACATCTACGGCCGGGAAGGAATCAAGGAGGCGTACGAGACCGGCCGCGGCCGGGTGGTCATGCGCGCCCGGGCCCAGATCGAAGAGAAGGAGTCCACCGGCCGCACCCAGATCGTGGTGACCGCGATTCCCTACCAGGTCAACAAGGAGAATCTGGTCAAGGCGATCGCCGAGCTGGCGGCCGAGAAGAAGATCGAGGGGATCAGCGGCGTCAACGACGAGTCGGACAAAGACGGGATGCGGATGGTCATCGACCTCAAGCGCGATGCCATCCCCAACGTGGTGCTGAACCAGCTCTACAAGCACACCACGATGCAGGCCACCTTCGGCGTCATCATGCTCGCCCTCGACCGCGGCGTGCCCAAGGTGATGAACTTGAAGCAACTGCTCGAGCGCTACATCGAGCACCGCCACGAGATCATCGTCCGCCGCACCCAGTTCGATCTCGACGCGGCGCAGGCGCGGGAGCATATCCTCGAGGGGCTCAAGATCGCCGTCGACAACATCGACGAGGTGATCAAGATCATTCGCGGCTCGGACGATACCCCCGAGGCCGACGCCCGGCTCAGGAAGCGGTTCGGGCTCAGCGAGAAGCAGAGCGACGCCATCCTCAACATGCGGCTCGCCAAGCTTACCGGCCTCGAGATCGAGAAGCTGGAAGCCGAGCTGAAGGAGGTCCGGGCGACCATCAAGGACCTCAAGTCGATCCTCGCGTCCAAGCCCAAGCGGAGCGGGATCCTCAAGGGTGAAATGGAAGAGGTGGTGGCGCAGTTCGGCGACGAGCGCCGGACCGAGATCGTAGCCGATCAGGGGGAGTTCACGGTCGAGGATCTGATCGCCGAAGAGGACATGGTCATCACCATCTCCCACGCGGGCTACATCAAGCGGATCCCGGTCACCACTTACAAGCGCCAGCGGCGCGGCGGGCGGGGACTCAACGGCCAGGATCTGAAGGTCGACGATTGGGTGGAGCACCTCTTCATCGCCAGCACCCACGATTACCTGCTCTTCTTCACCGACACCGGCCATCTCTACTGGCTCAAGGTGCACGAGGTCCCCCAGGCCGGACGGGCGGCGCGGGGCAAGCCGGTGGTGAACTGCATCGCGATCAAGCCCAACGAGCAGGTCGCGGCACTGGTGCCGGTGCGCGAGTTTGCCGAGGACAAGTGCCTCATCTTCGCCACCCGGCAGGGAACGGTGAAGAAGACGGTGCTCTCGGCCTACGGTAACGTGCGCACCACCGGGCTCTGCGCCATCAACATCGAAGAGGGCGACGAGCTGATCGACGTCCAGATCTGCGACCAGAACAGCGATATCGTCCTCGCCACCAAGGCGGGGATGAGCATCCGGTTCCACCAGGGCGACGTGCGCGACATGGGCCGCGCCACCACCGGGGTGAAGGGCGTCGAGCTGGAAAAGGGCGACGAGGTCATCGGCATGGTGGTCGTCCGGCGCGACGCCACCCTCCTCGTGGTGAGCGAGAAGGGCTTCGGCAAGCGCTCCGAGCTGTCCGACTACCGGGTGCAGAAGCGTGGAGGGAAGGGGATCATCACCCTCAAGAAGACCGACAAGACCGGTTCCATCGTGGCGCTCAAGGAGGTCATTCCGGAAGACGAGCTGATGATGATCACCCGGCAGGGCGTCATCATCCGGCTGCCGGTGAACGGGATCCGGGTCATCGGCCGGAACACGCAGGGGGTCAAGGTGATGAACCTGGACTCGGGGGATACGGTGGTGGACGTGGCCCGGGTGGTCAAGGAGGATGAAGCGGCGGTGGAGGATCCGGCGGGCGGCGATGCCGTGGCGCCGACCGTGGCCGAGGAATAGGTTTGCCGGTGTCGCTCGCCGCCGTCCGGGCCGCCGCGCGGGGCCTGGAGGGGATCGCGGTACGGACGCCGATCGTCGATCTTCCCACCCTGACCGACCGGCTCGGCGTGCCGGTCGGGGTCAAGTGCGAGCAGCTCCAACCCATCGGCGCCTTCAAGATCCGGGGCGCCTACACGGCCATCTCGCGAATAGCTCGAGAGGGCCAGGCCCGAGGAATCGTCACCGCATCCAGCGGCAATCACGGCCAGGCCGTGGCCTACTCGGCACGACTCTTCGGCCTCCGGGCGGTGGTGGTGATGCCCGCGTCGACGCCGCAGATCAAGGTGGACGGGGTTTGCCGGTACGGCGGCGAGGTGATCTTCGCCGGCGCGGTCCGGTCGGCTGAGCAGGCCGCGCGAGCCGAAGAGATCGGGCGGGAGGAAGACCTGATCATGGTGCCACCCTACGATCATGTGGACGTGGTCACCGGGCAGGCCACCGTGGGTCTCGAAATCCTGGAGCAGCGTCCCGAGGTGGACACGATACTTTCCCCCGTGAGCGGCGGCGGGCTTCTCGCCGGCATCAGCGTGGCGGTGGCGGCGCTCAAGCCGTCGGTCCGACTGGTCGGAGTGGAGCCGGAAGGCGCGGCCAAGCTCACCGCGGCGCTCGCCGCCGGCGAGCCGCGCACCCTGGAACGCACCGCCAGCATCGCCGACGGACTGCTCACGCCGTCGGTAGGCGGTTTCACCTGGCCGATCCTCCGCCGGGTGGTGCGCGAGGCGGTCCGGGTGTCCGAGGCGGAGATCGGCGAGGCCGTGCGCTTCCTTCACCAGGAGGCTGATCTCAGGGTCGAGCCTTCCGGTGCGGTGACCACCGCGGCGCTCCTCTCGGGGCGGCTCCGCCCGGCGGGCCCGACGGTGGCGGTCGTCTCCGGCGGCAACGTGGATCCGGACCTCTTTCAACGACTGGCAGGCTGAATGCCGATGGCCCCCAAGATCCTCGTCGCCGACGACGATCAAGCGCTCTCCCGGACCCTGTCCTGGATCCTCAAGGAGAACGGCTACGAGGTGCTCACCGTCCCCGGCGGCGAGCACCTCTTCGAGCATCTGACCTCCGAGCAGTTCGACCTCCTCCTGCTCGACATCATGATGCCCAAAGTGGACGGGCTCCAACTGCTCCAGCGGGTGAAGGCCGATCCCCGCTTCAAGGACCTGCCGGTGCTGATGATCTCGTCGATGCCGCCGGAGGAGGCCACGGTCCGCTCGCTCGGCCTCGGCGCGAGCGACTTCATCCCCAAGCCGTTCCGGGTGCGGGAGCTGCTCGCCCGGGTCAAGGCCCATCTCCGGGTCGGTCGGGAGCTGAATCAGGCCCGGGCCGAGGCGCGCTCCCGCTCCGAGATGATGGACATCATGCAGGAGGTGACCGCGTCGCTCAAGCCGGACGAGATCTACCAGATCCTGGTGCGGCGGGTGGCCCAGGGCCTCAACATCTCCCGCTGTTCGCTCATCATCGCCGGGCCCGACGACGACCGGGGCACCGTCGTCGCGGCGTTCGAAAACCCGATGCTGCACAACCTGCCGGTGGATCTCAGGCGATATCCCGAGATCCAGCACGCCCTCGCCACCGGCGAGGTGGTGCTGGTCCGGGACGTCCACACCGATCCGCTCTACCAGGAGATCCGGGAAAACTGGGAGGCGGAAGGCAGGCCGGTGCCGACCCGGAGCGCGATCGCCATCCGCTTCTCCCTGCGGCAGCAACCCGCCGGCGTCTTCTTTCTCCGTACCACCACCGACGATGCGCCGCTCAACGAGCAGGATGTACAGTTCGCCGAGCAAGTGATCAACGCCGCGGTGGCGTCGCTGGAGAAGGCCTACGATCTGGAGAATGCGGTCATGGGCCAGGAGCAGATGCGGCACCTGGCCGAGACCGACCCGCTCACCAACTGCTTCAACCGGCGCGCCATGATGCAGAAGCTGGAGCAGGAGATGGACCGCGCCGCCCGGTACGCCACGATGCTCACCGGGATGATGATCGACATCGACAACTTCAAGCAGATCAACGACACCTATGGCCACCTGGTGGGCGACCGGGTGCTCAAGCAGCTCTCCGCCCTGCTCAAGCGGGAACAGCGCTCGGTGGACATCGTCGCGCGGTATGGCGGCGAGGAGTTCGTCGTGCTGCTTCCCGAGACCACCAACGCCGAGTCCCGTAACTTCGCCGAGCGCATCCTGCGCCGGGTGGCGACCCACGACTTCGGCGAGACCGGTCAGCCGGTGCGGGTGACCATCAGCATCGGGATCGCCACCTACCCGGACGAGCGGGTCACCGACGGCGACTCCCTCCTCCGCCTGGCCGACAACCATCTCTATCGCGCCAAGAACGAAGGCCGGAACCGGTTCCGCGATTGAGCATTCGCCGCTGCCCCCGTTGTCAGACGGCGTACCAGCCGCCGGCACGATTCTGCGTCGCGGATGGGAGTATGCTGGTCGAGGAGGCAGCGGGGCAGCGGGGCGGCGGGGCAGGGGGGCGGGAAGTGCCGCACAACCCAGGGGACGAAGGCTCACTGACGGAGCAAACTGCCCCCCGGCCCCGCGGCGCTGCTGACCCGCTGGCATCGCTCAGCGGCCAGGTTCTCGATACCCGCTACCGCGTCGGCCGCCGCCTGGGCGAAGGCGGCATGTCCTATGTCTACCGCGCCGAGGAGCTCGACAGCAATCGGTCGGTGGCGGTGAAGATCCTGATTCCTCGGCTCTCCCGCGATCCGGCTTCGGTCGAGCGGCTCCGGCGAGAGGCGACGATCGCGACCCGGCTGGACCATCCGAACGTCTGCCCCATCCTGCGCCTGGGCGAAACCGCCGACCGGCTGATCTACCTCGTCATGCCCTATCTCGAAGGCGAGCCGCTGAGCGAGCACGAGAGTCGGCGCGGCCCGTTCTCGGCGGACGAAGGGATCCCGCTGCTGGTCCAGATGTGCCACGGCCTGCAGCACGCCCACGAGCTCCAGATCATCCACCGCGACCTCAAGCCGGAGAACGTGATGCTGGTGCCCCAGGAGGAGCCGGGCACGGCGCCGACCTTCCGGGCGGTCGTCATGGACTTCGGCCTGGCCAAGGAGCGCCGGGCGGGTGCCGAGGTCGCCAAGCTCACCGCCACCGGCATCGTGCTCGGCACCCCGGAGTTCATGAGCCCGGAGCAGATCCGCGGAAAGCCCCTGGACGGCCGGAGTGACATCTACGCCCTGGGGGTCCTGGCGTTCGAGCTGTTCACCGGGCAACTGCCCTTCCCGGGCAAGTCGGCGCAGGAGACGATGATCGCCCGACTCAGGGGGTCACCCCAGATACTTCGCGAGGTTCGCCCCGAGCTTCCCGCGAAGCTCGAAGCGGTGATCACCAAGTGCCTCGCCATGGACGCGGCGAGCCGCTACAGCTCGATGACTGAGTTGGCGCAGGCCCTGGAGGGGGTGGTGGGCACGGGGGTGTTTGGCAGGTTGTTCAGGAGATAGCGGGGCGAGCCCCGACGTCCCGTGACCTCCGACACCGCAACGCCCCGCCATCTCCTCGATCCTTCGACCACTACCGCAAGCGCGAGGCGCATCATGATTCCCCGTCAACTTCTCTTCCTTGCTCTGGTCCTGCCAGCGGCCTGTCGATCGCAGAGCTCGGATTCGGGCCGAACGCTCGAAGGCACCCCGGCCGACTCGGCAATCACGGGCACCGGCGAGCGGCTCGGAGCGGCGGAGAGCGGCGTGGAATTCGAGGCGCCACGGCTCATTCCCGGAATGTTGGCCCAGCTTCAGGTCGTCGAAGACTCCAGCGGCCGCCTTGGCGAGGGCAGCATGGCCGGATACCGGAGTGCGGCGGGCACGCTGGTGGACGCCATGCTCACCGATATCAACCGCGTCGGCGTCGGGGATAACGGTGACTTCCGTGCCCTGGGGGATTCGGTGGTGAAGACCGTCGGCGGCGGCGCGGGTGGTGTGCCGGACACCGATCCCGAGGGAATACAGCGGAGCGCCGCGCTGATGCGCCGGCTCATCGCCACGTACCAGGAGAAGATGCGGGCGGCGCGGTCCTGACGCCCCTACGGACAGGGACAGGCTTATGGGAAGTACTCCCCCCAGCGCCGGTCCACCAGCCGAACCACGGCGGGATCCATCTCCAGCGGAAGCGGATAGCCCTGCTTCCAGGTAGCATCGATCCCGACCCGGCCCCGGTACACCGGTCGCGCGCCCACGAACTCCTGCTCGGTCATGATGATGTCCCGGGCCGGGTCGAAGCGGGTGAAGATCCCCCACAGAACGCTCGCTTCGTCCTGAAGGTCCACGTCCTCGCTCACCGCGACGACGAACTTCACCGGGCCGAGCCCCTCCCAGCGGACCAAACGCTCCAGGACGGCCCGCGGCTCGCATTTGGCGGTGACGACGAGGAATCCGCCTTCCATCAGGCGATGCCGGGACACCCGCGGGTCCCCGCTCACGGGATCCGCCACTGACCGGGGCGGGGGATCCGAGGTGACCGCCTCGCCGGTAGCGTCGAGGACCAGCTTGCTGCCCACGTGCATCCGGTAGGACGTGTAGTCCAGCGTGTCCAGCGGCGCGATCGGCAGCAGCAGCATCCGCTCCTCGGGCTCGAAGCGATACCACAGCTCCCGGAGCAGTGCGTCGAAGCTGCGTGGATCCACGTTCTCGCGCACCAGGATCGTCACCTTCGTGAGCGCGAGCTGCCCGGTGCCAAGCAGGTTGAAGGCGGTCTTCACCACCTCCTTGGGATGCCGCTCCTTGAGCGAGACGCCGAGCAGGTTGTGGAAGCTGGCGTTCTCGAAGGCGTAGAGGTCCACCACGTTCGGGTTGATCATCCGGATGAGCGGCCCTACCATCTCGCCCACCGCGATACCCATAGCCTTGTCCTCCTGCGGCGGTTTGCCCACCACCGTGGCGGGGTAGAGCGGCTGCCGCCGCCGGGTGACCTGCCGGACGTGGAAGACCGGGAAATCCGCGGCCTCGGAGTAGTGCCCGAAGTGGTCGCCGAACGGTCCCTCGGGACGTCGCTCGCCCGGGGGAACGACGCCTTCCAGGATGAATTCGGCGTTGGCGGGCACCGGGATCGATACCGTGCGGCCGGGAACCAGCTCGGTGGCCGCGCCACGAAGAAAGCCGGCGAAGGCAAGCTCGTCCATGTCCTCGGGCAGCGGCAGGATCGCGGCGAGCATCAGGATCGGGTCGCCGCCCAGGACGACGGCGGCCTCGAGCGGTACGCCCCGCTGTTCCGCCTCGTAGTGGTGTCCCCTGCCGCCCTTCATGCTCTGCCAGTGCATGCCGGTCGTCGCGTCGTCGAAGACCTGGAGCCGGTAGAGCCCGTAGTTGCGCCGGCCGCTGCCCGGATCGTGGGTGATGGTCGGGCCGAAGGTGATGAACCGCCCGCCGTCCCGGGGCCAGCTCTTCACGTGGGGCAACGTCGTGAGCCGGGGGGCCTCCACCACTTCCTGTACCGGAGCGCGCGACACGGTCCGGGGTCGCATGAACCGCCCCCGCGCCACGAATCCGCGCGATTGCCACAGCGCTTTGAGGCTCGGCGGGTTGAGTCGCTGTAGCGTCTGGACCAGCTCGGCGCCGATCGCCCGGGGCGGGCGGCCGAGCGCGATCTCGATCCGGTCCATGGTCCCGAAGAGATTCATCACCAGCGGAAACTCCGAACCCTTGGGCCGCTCGAACAGCAGTGCCGGGCCCCGCTCCCGCACCACCCGCTGGACGATCTCAGGCACCTCCAGCACCGGGTCCACCTCGGCGTGGACCCGGCGGAGCTGTCCGCCTCGCTCGAGGTGAGCGACGAAGCTCTGAAGGTCGGGGAAGTAGCGGGGGCGGGTGGCCATGGGCGGGAAGAATAAGTTACCCTACCCGCACCCGGCGATAATCCAGCAGGGCCAGGATCAGGCAGAGCGCGATGGTCACGGTGCTCTCGAAGCACCAGGGACAGAACGTCCCCAGAATGCCCCACTCGGCGTATTTCAACCGGATGGTGAACAGGACCGCGGGGACGATGAGGGCCAGCAGGGCGAGCGTTGGGGCGGCGGACTGCGCCCGGTCGGGGTGCAGTCCCCAGATGGCGGCGCCAAGGATGAGGATGTAGCCGATGGCCCCGATGAGCGCCACGTCCACGCCGAGGAACCAGCCCCACTGGCTGTTCATGGCGGTCTCGCAGCCGCGGTTGGCGGTGCAGGTCAGCGGCCCGGTCAACCCGGCTTTCCACAGAAACAGATAGAGGGCGACCAGGGCGGCGACGAGGGCCAGCAGCGCGATCGCCATCCGGTAGCGCAGGGGGTTGGACATGGTCATGGAGTTTCGGCGCCCCCGGGCTTCGGGGCAACCCGTCGTGGCGAGAGTCGCGTGAGCTTCTGGCGCCCCGTCGCCGAGGTTGACGAGGCCGCCCGCCGGCGGGGGCTCATCGCCTTTCTGGGCGACGGCGTCTGCTCCCAGGTTCGGGAGTCGCTCACCAGCGGGCCGCTGCTGGTGGGGTTCGCGCTGCTGCTCGGCATGTCGAACGCGGGGATCGGGCTCCTGGCAGCACTCGGGCCGCTCGCCACGGTGCTGCAACTGCCGACCGTGGCGCTGATCGAGCGCTGGCGAATGCGGAAGGCGATCACCTGGTGCGCGTCGCTCGCCGGCCGCGTCTGCTGGGGGCTGGCGGTCGCGGTGCCGTGGCTGTTTCCGCCCGAGCGGCGCATCGGTGCGCTCTTCGCGTGCCTGGTGCCCGCGGCGGCGTTCCTGACCGTGTCGGGCGCGGCCTGGTCGCCGTGGATCCGGGATTTTCTTCCGGATGACGTGCTGGCCCGCGCATTCGCCCGCCGGATGGGGATCGCCATGGGGGCGAGCGCGGTGCTCGGGCTGGCCGCGGGCTTCGCCATCGACGCGCTCCCTCGCGCCGGGATCCCCGCGCTGAGCGCCTACACCCTGGTG
>JACCSE010000284.1 GCA_013813145.1 Gemmatimonadales bacterium | reverse complement strand
GTCGAGCGCCTCGCGGAGCCGGGCGCGCCCACGCGAGTCGCGTACCGCCGATTCGACTGCGTCGAGGCGGTGCTCGATCGCCGCCGGATCGCGGAGCGGCGAGAGCATCCACTGCCGAAGCAGCCGGCCCCCCATCGGCGTGACCGTGCGGTCTATCGTCTCCAGCAGAGTGCATCCCCGCGTCCCGGCCCGGAGCGGCTCCACCAGCTCCAGATTCCTGCGGGTCATCTCGTCGAGCCAGAGGAACGCCTCGCTCCGCCGCACCACCGGCCGGGCGAGATGGGCCACGCCGCCGGGCTGAAGCTCGCCGAGGTAGCGGAGCAGCGCCCCCGCCGCCCCCACCGCCGCCTCGTCTCCGGGACCGACGCCCAGCCCGTCGAGCGAGGCCAGGCCGAGGTGGCGAGAGATTTCCTGGCGGGCGACGGAGGAATCGAATTCCCACGCGCCGCGGCGGGTGAGGAGCGGGGCAGCGGGGCCGAGGGGCGGGGGGGCAGGGTCGCTTTCGGAGATCACTAGCTCTGCGGGGCTCAGGCGTGAAAGCGCCTCGTGAGGCGTGTCCGCCAGATTCTCGAGGATGAACTCCCCGGTGCTGAGATCGATCGCGGCGAGACCACCTCCGCCCCGCTGCCCTGCTGCCCCGCTGTCCCGCTGCCATGCCACCAGCCAGTTGTTCCTCGCCCCGGCCAGCCAGCCCTCCTGAAGCAGCGCACCCGGAGTTACCGTCTCGACCACCTCCCGGCGGACCAGACCTTTGGCCGCCCTGGGGTCTTCGACCTGATCGCAGATCGCCACCCGATGTCCGGCGCCGACGAGCTGGCGGAGGTACTCCGCCGCGGCCTTCACCGGCACGCCCGCGAGCGGCACGCCGTCGCCGCGCGAGGTGAGCGTGATGTCCAGCACCCGCGCGGCGAGCCGGGCGTCGTCGTAGAACATTTCGTAGAAGTCGCCGACCCGGTAGAACAGGATGGCCCCCTGATGCTGTGCCTTGATCTGGCGCCAATGCTCCAGCATCCCGGGGTTTTTCTTGCGGTCTTCGGAGGCTCTGAGGTCGGAGGTCATGTCGGATCATACATCGGCTATCGGCTCTCAGCTATCGGTCCTGCAGCACCGAGCCTCCGCTATCCCGGACCAGTAGCTGATAGCCGATAGCGCTATTGTTAAACCCATCTTCCACTCCGAGGTCCGCCATGGCCGGTCAGGGCTCCACCGGCAACGTCATCGCCGCCCTCGCCAGTTTCTTCATCCCCGGGCTGGGACAGTTGATCCAGGGAAGACTGGTCAGAGCCGCCATCCACTTCGTCCTCGCGGCCGTCCTCTGGCTCATCTGGATGGGATGGATCGTCCATCTCTGGTCGATTCTCGATGCGGCGCTATGGCGGCCGCGGGAAGCGTCGCTCTGAGATGTCGCGGCCGTTCCACTTCGCCTTTTTCGTGCGCGATCTCGACTCGACCCGCCGATTCTACCGCGACGTCCTCGGCTGTCGGGAGGGGCGGAGCACCGATACATGGGTCGACTTCGACTTCTTCGGCAATCAGATCTCCGCGCACACGACCGGCATCCTGACCCCTACCCAGAACACCGGCAAGGTCGAGGACATCCTGGTGCCGATGCCTCACTTCGGCGCGGTGCTCGGTTGGGAGGAGTTCGAGGGGATGGCGGGCCGGATCAGGGCGGCGGCACTTCCGTTCGTCCTGGAGCCGCGGATCCGCTACGCCGGCCAGCCTGGCGAGCAGGCCACGATGTTCCTCCTCGACCCCAGCGGCAACGCGCTCGAGTTCAAGAGCTTCCGCCATCCCGAGCACCTCTTCACCGCATGAGCTCGGCGTCGGTCGCGGTCATCGGCGGTGGGGTGATCGGGGCCAGCGTCGCCTATCATCTCGCCCGCCGCGGCTGGCACGACGTCGTGGTGTTCGACCGGAACGGCGGCCCGGGGCAGGGAAGCACCGGCCAGGCCACCGGCGGGTTCCGCGCCCAGTACGCCACCCCGATCAACGTTCGCCTTTCCCTGCTGGCCCGAGACAAGCTGTGCCGGTTCGAGGAGGAGACCGGCGTGGACCCGGGGTACTCGCCGGTGGGATATCTCTGGTTGGCCGGAACCGAGGCGGAGCTCGCGACGCTCCGCGCCGCACAGGCGGTGCAGCACGCCGAGGGATTGGTCGAGGCGATGGAAGTCGGGCCGGATGAGATCGCGGGCATCAATCCGGCGCTCTGCATGGACGAGGTGCTCGGCGGGGTCTTCTGTCCAACCGATGGGTTCGTGCGTCCGCTCCGTCTACTCGAAGGCTACTTCGCGGCCGCTCGCAGGCTGGGAGTGAGAGTCGAGTGGGACACCGAGATCACCGGCCTCTCCCGGCGGGCCGACGGCACCTTGTCCGCGGTTCAGACCTCTCGCGGAGCCTTCGGCGTTGCGGCGGTCGTCAATGCGGCAGGGGCGTGGGCCGGCGCGGTGGCGGATCTCGCGGGAGTGGAGCTGCCTGTCGTGCCGCTCCGGCGGCAGGTCGCCGCCACCGAGCCGTGCGCTCTCCTGCCGGCGGACATGCCGATGACGATCTTCGCCGGCGACGGCTTCCATCTCCGGGTGCGTGACGGGCGCGTGCTGTTGCTCTGGCCCACCCCGGGCGCACCAGGCCGGCCCTGGGATATCGAGGTGGAGCCGTCGTGGGTCCAGGCGGTCGCCGCCAAGGCGCACCGCCGGATACCGGTGCTGCGGCGGGCGACGATCGATTTCGCCGCTTCCTGGGCCGGACTCTACGAGGTCTCTCCCGACAAGCACGCGATCCTGGGACCCGCGCCGGGGTGCCCGAACCTTTTCCTGGTGAACGGGTCGTCCGGACATGGCGTCATGCATGCGCCGGCGCTGGGGCAGCTCCTCGCCGAGATCGTCTCCGACGGTGCCGCCAGCACCACGGACGTGACGCCGCTGCGCCCGTCCCGCTTTGCCGAGGGGCGACTCAACCCGGCGTCGGAGCTGCTCTAGGGATGCTGCGCCCCACCCTTCTCTTCTGCGCTGTGCTGCTCGGCTGTGCCCCGGCCACGCGTTCGACCATGCGGCTCGAGAGCCACGGCTTTCCGCTCGAGACTACCGGCCCTGACGCCGTGGCGCTGCCGGTAGACGATCGCTATCGCTACGGCGTGGTCGTCGGCTCGGTGGTCACCGTGGCAGGTGCGCGTGGCTGTAACGGAGAGGTGTGGCTCCAGCCGCTCGGCGCGCCGGTGCGCGATGTGCGTTCCATCGCGGGAGCGCGGCTGCAGAACATGTTCCGGTTCCCCCAGCTCCTGCCCGGCCGGTACGAACTGGGCGTGCGCTGCTTCGGGTTCCAGCCGGTGCGGGAGAAGGTGCAGGTGAGGATCGGGCATGTGCTGCGGGCGGGGGTGACGATGAACCCGATTCCACGGGGGGCGGAGGCGGCGCTTTCG
>JACCSE010000280.1 GCA_013813145.1 Gemmatimonadales bacterium | reverse complement strand
CTCGATGGAGGGCCCGCCCGGCCAGGACCTGGTCACGATCGAGCGCTGCTGTCTCGATTTCGACGGAGGCGGACCGGACGACGATGGGCTGCTTGTCATCGGGGTTCCGCCCGACCGCATCGTCATGGCCGCCATCTACGAGACCGGCGACGGTGGGCAGCCATGGTTCGACCGCCGGCCGTCCCGCCGCACCCTGCGCTGAACTTCAGGCCCGCCACCATTACTGCCCCCCGCTGCTCTGGACGGTTCCTGATGAGGACATCCGTTGTGCGTGCCGTACTGTTCGCGGCGATCGTGCTCTCCCCGTCACTGGCGGCGCAACAGGTGGACACTCTCCCCCGCGATTCCGTCGCCACCCTGCCGACCATCGAGGTGGTCGGGTCCATCCTGCCTCCGGGCGGGCCGGGCGTTGGCTCCGGTGTGCCGGCACGCACCTCCACGATTACCAACGAGGAGCTGGAGACTTGGGAGCCGCGGCTGATCTCGGATTTCATCGCCACACAGCCCGGTTTCTCGCTCTACGACGACCTCGGAAGCCCGTTCAAGACCAGCATCTCGACCCGGGGGTTCTACGCCAGCCCCGTCGTGGGGCTGCCCCAGGGCGTATCGGTATTTCTGGACGGGGTCCCGGTCAACGAGCCCGACGCGGCACAGGTCAACTTCGACCTCCTTCCGCTGGAGCACATCCGGCGGGTCGAGCTGCTGAGCGGCACCGCCTCGCTGCTCGGACCCAACTCGCTCGGCGGCTCGATCAACCTGCTGACCAACCACGGGGGCGGCCCGACTCGGGGGGAGCTGGAGGTGAGCGGCGGATCCTACGAGGCGCTCTCCGCCGAGGGCTCGGTTGCGGGCAGCTCCCGCGGGTGGAACTTCTATGCGGGCGGGGGATACGCCAGGGAGGACGGGTGGCGTCAGGTCACCGGCGCCGAGGGATACAACGGCTTCGCCAACGTTGGCCGGTCGGGCGGCCGCTCCGGCTTCAACCTCCAGGTGTTGGGCGCGAAGAGCCGCGCGGAGACCGCGGGCTCGCTCCCGCTGAGCATCTTCGAAGTTCAACCGGACTCGAACCTGTCGGCGCAGGATTTCGAGGACCTGGAGCAGTTGCATTTCGCCCTCTCCGGCTACACCGGCGTCGGCGCCGGGACGGGTTCCGCGCGGGTGTACTACCGCGGCAACGATGCCGAGCGCTTCAACGTCAACCAGATCAACGATCCCGATGTCCGCGCCTTGGCCGAGAACCGCACGCTCGGCGGGGCGGCCGATTGGCGCTACGACGCGCCGGTGGGCAACGGCAGGCTGAGCCTCCGGCTGGGCGCGGGCGGCTCCGCGAACGACGTGCGGGTCCAGCTCTTCGCCGAGCGCATCGATCCGGGGCAGACCACCGACGTCCAGAGCGACATCTGGGATCTCAACGCCTATACCACGGCCGACTACAGCGTCGGCCGGGTGACCCTGTCGGGCGGGCTCCGTTACGATTACGTGCGGGTGCCGTTCAACAACCTTCTCGATCCCACCCGGGACACCACCAGCTCCTACAGCCGGCTGAGTCCCAAGGGTGGACTCAGCTTGGACGTAGGCAGCGGCGTGTCCCTCTTCGGCTCGGCCGGCGCGAGCTTCCGGGCACCGGCGGTGATCGAGCTGGCCTGCGCCGATCCGGAGGAGCCCTGCCCGCTGCCGTTCGCGCTGGGCGACGATCCCCCGCTCGATCCGGTCACCGCCACGACGCTCGAGTTCGGCACCCGCTATCTCGGCAATTCCTTCGCGCTGGATGGGGCGGTGTACCGCACCTGGGTGCGGGACGACATCTTCCTCTTCCCTTTCGAGGAGGAGGGTGAGCCCGAGGGATCCACCATCGACGGCTTCTTCGCCAACCTCGGCGATACCCGACGCGAGGGAGTCGAGCTCGGCGGCCGCTACTTCTTCCGGCAGGGTCATTCACTCTACGCGAACTACGCCTACACCCGGGCCACCTTTCAGGTGGACGGGGTGGAGATCTTCAGCATCCGTGAGGAGGGGGGCGGAGAGAACGAGGTGCAGTCAGGAGACCGCTTCCCGCTCATCCCGGACCACCGGGTCAGCGGAGGTGCCCTCTTTCAACTGCCGGCGGGGCTTTCCTTCGGAGTGGACGCGCGCTATGTGGGCGAGCAATACCTGCGCGGGGACGAGGCCAACGAGGAAGAGCCGCTGGACAGCTACTTCACGGCCGACGTGCGGCTCGGGTGGGAGGTCGGCCCGTGGGAGGTCGCGGGAATCGTCACCAACCTTTTCGACAGCGATCACGCGACGTTCGGCACCTTCAACATCAACCAGACCACCGACGAGGTCGAGCCCTTCCTGGCCCCCGCGCAACCGCGGCAGTTCAGGGTGATTCTGCGCCGGGGGTTCGGGGGGTGATCGGCAGTGGGGCAGGGGCAGCGGGGCGGCGGGGCAGCAACGGCACACCCGCTGTCATCCCGAGCGTAGCGAGGGAGTAGGTCCCTCGGTCGCTTGCGCTCCCTCGGGATGAGGTAATGGTCCCGCTGGCCCGCTGGCCTTGGCGGGTCCGCCCCTGAGCGACTAGCTTTGCCGCGGGCTGGACGCTTGAGGAATATCTCCAGGAGCGCATGTTGAAGATCGCGGTGTGTCTCAAACGGGTGCCGGAGATGGAGCTGCGGTTCTCCATCGCGGCGGACCGTAAGTCGCTGGATCAGGGCGGACTCAAGTACGAGATCAGCGACTTCGACGGATACGCACTCGAGGTCGGGCTCCGGCTGGTGGAGAAAGAAGGAGCCGGCGAGGTAGTCGTCCTGTGCGTCGGCCCCGACGGCGTCCAGGAGACCATCCGGAAGGCATTGGCCATCGGCGCGGCCCGCGCGGTGCACCTCAAGGCCGATGAGGTGCCGTTCGACGGACTCGCCATCGCCAAGGCACTCGCGGCCGAGCTGAAGGACGGGGGCTACGATCTGATCCTGTTCGGCCGGATGGCGACGGACACGGCGAGCGGCACCGTGGGTCCCATGACGGCGGAGCTGCTCGACCTTCCTTGCGTCACCGCCCTCTCCCACCTGGAAATCGCGAACGGCCGCGGCACCGCGCGGCGGGACCTCGAAGGCGCCACCGAGACGGTCGAGTTCCCCCTGCCCGCCGTGCTCACCATAGACGAAGGCATCGCCCGGCCCCGGCTCGCCTCACTCAAGGGCATCATGGCCGCGAAGAAGAAGCCGTTGGAGGTGAAGCCGGCGCAGCTCGGGCAGGTGAGCCTCACGGTCGAGGCGATGGCGATGCCCCCGGAGCGGGCCGGGGGGCGGATCATCGGCGAAGGGTCCGATGCCGTGCCCGAGCTGGTCCGGCTGCTCCGAACCGAAGCCAAGGTGCTCTGATGGGGGCGACTTTCGCTTTCGCCGAGTCCCGGGACGGCAATCTCCGGAAGGTGGCATTCGAGGCGGTCACCGCGGCCCGTCAGGCGGCCGATGCCTCGGGCGGGGGCGAGGTGCATGCGCTGATCGTGGGAGCCCCCGGCATCGCCGCTCGCGCCGCGGAGCTCGGCAAGTACGGAGCCGACGCTGTCGCCGTCGCCGAGGACGCCGGGCTCGAGCGCTACAGCCCCGAGGTGTTCGCGGCCACCTCGGCCGAGCGGCTCCGTACCGGAGCGTATCGGGCCGGGTTCTTCGCGGCCTCGGCGCAGGGCCGGGACTTGGCCCCGCGGGTCGCGGCGCGGCTCGGTGTGAGCCTCGCCTCCGACGTCACCGATTTCGAGATCCAGGGCGACGCCGTGCTCGCCCGGCATCCGGCGTACACCGGCAAGGTCATCGTCACCTTGCGGCTGGTCGGCGCGCCGGCACTCCTCTCCCTTCGCCCCGGGGCCGTCGCCGCGGTGGAGCAGCCGCGAGTGGCGCGGGTGGAAGCGGTCGCTCCGGCCATCGCGCCAGGCGCGGCCCGGGTGGTCGTGACGGAGGTGTCCCAGCGGAGCGCGGCGAAGCTGGATCTCGGGGAAGCTTCGGTGATCGTGAGCGGCGGGCGCGGACTCCGCGCGCCGGAGAACTTCAAGCTGGTCGAGGACCTCGCGGCCGCCTTCGGCAATGCGGCGGTCGGTGCTACCCGCGCCGTCACCGACGACGGCTGGCGCCCGGCCACGGACCAGATCGGGCAGACCGGCCGGGTGGTGAGTCCGAACCTGTACGTGGCGCTCGGCATCTCGGGAGCGGTCCAGCATCTCGCCGGGATGCGAACCGCCAAGACCATCGTGGCCATCAATCGGGACAAGGACGCGCCGATCTTCAAGGTGGCGGACTACGGGATCGTGGGGGATCTGTTCGAGATCCTGCCGCGGCTCACGGAGGAGATCAAGAAGGCCCGGGCGTCGCAATAGGTGGCCCTGGATCCACCTCAGGGCATGGACGTCGCGAGAAGCTCGCGGACGACACTGAGCAGAACGTCAGCCGGTATGGGCTTCTGCAGGAACGGCTGACCAACGCTCAGCCGATCGAAGCTGTCCCGCGGGTAACCAGACATCCATGCCAGGCGCACCGCCGGGTACTCCGCCGCGAGCCGGTCACCCAGCTCGTGCGCAGTGAGCCCGGGCATGACAACATCGCTCAGTACGAGGTCGAATTTGCCACGCTCCCTGGCCAGGCACTCGATCGCCTCGCGACCACTCCGCGCCTGCACGACCTTATACCCTTCGGCCTCCAGAGTGCGGGCGAGGATAGTCCGCACGATGTCCTCGTCGTCCACCACGAGAATCCGTGCCCGCGGGCCCGGCGCGCTCGCGCGTGCTCTCGCTTCATCGGATGATGCGTCCGGTCCCGCCACTTCGGGCAGGAGCACCGTGAAGGTGGTGCCCACTTCCGGCTCGCTCTCTACCCAGATGTAGCCGTGGCTCTGGCTCACGATGCCGTACACGGTGGCCAGACCCAGGCCCGTGCCCTGGCCAATCTCCTTGGTGGTGAAGAAAGGCTCGAAGATGTGCGGCAGGTCCGCCGGCGGAATACCGACGCCGGCGTCTATCACCGCGAGCTGCGCGTAGCGTCCCGGCTGAGTCGTGCCCTCGGCGGACATCGGCTCGTGCCCGCTCACCTCGTGCACGGCAGTCCGCAGCGTCAGTCGTCCCCCGTCCGGCATAGCGTCGCGCGCGTTGATCGCCAGGTTCATGACCACCTGGAGGAGCTGCGCCCGGTCCGCCCGAACCCACAAGGGCTGGGGCAGCAGCTCCAGCACCATCTCGATGTTAGTGCCGATGAGCCGCTGCAAGAGCGACTGTCCGTCGGCTACGGCGGCGTTGAGGTCGAGCGTCTCGGGCTGCAGTACCTGTTGGCGGCTGAAGGCGAGGAGCTGACGGGTGAGGCCGGCCATCCGCTCGGTCGCCTTCTGGATCTCCTCGAGGTCGCGCCGTGCACTCACGCCAAGCCCCCGGTCCTGCGCCACAAAGTTGGCGAAGCCACTTACACCCTGAAGCTGGTTGTTGAAGTCATGGGCAATCCCGCCGGCG
>JACCSE010000271.1 GCA_013813145.1 Gemmatimonadales bacterium | reverse complement strand
GACCAGGAGAGCGACCAGAACGGCGTGGGCGAGAAGCTCGTGTTGAGACCCAGACTCTGCGTTTCGCCGGGGTCCGGGCGATTGGGGTCGGGCCGGGTCCGGCTCAGGCTGTAGTTGAAGCTGGCCGAGAAGGCGCGGCCCGACTGGAACGGCGTCTGGGTCGTGCTGTAGAACGAGCCGGGGCGGGCCCGCCGGCCGCTCTCCGCCACGTAGGAGGGCGGCACGAAGTCGCGGCCCTCGCGCCGGCCCTTGTCGCCGCGGGCGCCGCCCAGGCCGAACACCGAGGCGATCGAGCGGAACGTGTTGCCCGACACCGAGAAGCTCGCGCTGACGCTCTGAAGGAAAGGGTCGAATCGCGCCGTATCGATGCCGACCTGCCCCCGCCACAGGTCGTGGGTGAGGCTCAGACTGAGGCCCGGGAGCAGTTCGCTGAGGAACGAGTTGGTCAGCGACTGCGTCGCCCAGCCGGTGCGCCCCGGCTCCTTGGCCTGCTCGAAGTCGTAAGTCAGGCCGCTGGTGCTGATGCTGAGGATGCGGAGCTTGCGCGCGGTGACCGAGGTGGTATCACTGCCCTCGGGCGGCCGCTCCTTCCCCTCGAAGTTCTGCGAGAGCGCGACGCTCACCTGCTGGCGGGCGAGGCTGCGCAGCTCGACCGGCTGGCCCGGCCGCGCGATCGCCAGCGCGAACTCTTCGGGGACGTCCGCCGCGGGTTCGAAGTTGTAGCTGATCACCGGCGAAATACTGTGCCGGATCCGGCTCAGCGGCCCCAGGCCAGGGAAGAAGCCGAACACTGTGGGCGAGGCGCTCACGCCGAACCGAAACCGCTTGCCCTGCTGCACCCAGCTACCGCCGGTGTTGCGGTTCCGGAGCATGAACGGCTGTCCCGCGGCGGAGTTGGCGATGCCGACGCTGGGCTGGAGCTTCCACGAGCCGCGAAAGAGCACCGGCAGGTTGATCCCGGTGTCCCAGTCGAGCGTGCTCTGGAACCGCCCGGCAAAGGTCTGCCCCACGGTCACCGAATCGGTCGGATCGGGAGTGGTGGGGTCGTCGTCCAGAAACCGATTCGTCTCCCGCCCGCTGTTGGTCTCGTCGGTCACCTGAAGCGAGTTGGACCAGTTGAACGAGCCGATCCGGATCGGAGTGTCGAAGTTGAGCGCCGTGACCCGGCTGTCCGCGGTGAGCGGAATCGTGTCGAGCCCGCCCGCCGGGGTGACCTGCAGCAGCTCCCCGAGGGGAGTACGGTCGTTGGTGTTGTTGGTGAAGCTGAGTCCGGGCGACCAGGTGATGTCGGAGGCGACGGCGATCGGCACCGGCGAGAGCGTGAGCGCCGGCAGGAGCTGCTGCACGTTGCGGGTCGAGAGGTCCTGCCGCCGGTTACCGCCCAGCGTCAGCGTGCCCCAGTCGTAGCGCTTGGAGAAGTTGAGCGAGCTGGTGATCTGCTGGGTGTTCTGCAGCGGATCGATGGCATTCTCTCGCACGACCCGGGTATTGCTGGCGTAGTTGAGGTTGAGGTTCAGGCTGGTGGACAGATCGAAGGTCTGCCGGTGATCCCAGCGGACCGCGAGCCCGGTGCTGCCGCCGACCTCCCGCTGCTCGTTGAGGCCGATCGTCCCGCTCACAAATCGGTTGAGCCAGCGGTACGACCCGGTGATGCCGTATTGCACGTAGCGGTTGGCGAACCAGTCCAGCCGCCCGGTGAAATCCATGTAGTCGTTCGGCGCCCAATAGTAACCGACGTTGGTGACCTGGCGGTTGTATCCCCTGCTGGGGCGGACCAGGTCGTTGATCCCGAACTGGGGTATCAGGATCCCCGAGCGTCGCCCCGGACGCATGTCCTGGAAAATGAACGGCAACCAGAGGATCGGCACGTCGCGCACGTAGAGCGTCACCGGCCGGGCCACGAGCATGTTGCGCGACACCCACTTCACTTCGCGGGCGGAGAAGTGGTAGTGCGCGCTGGGCAGGTCGCAACTGGTGATCTCGCTCGATCCGGCGTAGAGCCGGCTGGAGCTGGAGTCCTGGGCCACGTTGCCGCGAAGGAACCAGACGGTGGAACCCTCGCTGAAGTTGGTCAGCGCCTCGGTGATGACCCCGCGCCGCTTGCAGGTGTCGTAGCGGATCCCCTTGCCCACCAGGACCTGCCCGTCGTTGAACAGGTGCGGCTCCCCCACCGCGTCGAGCACGCAGCTATCCCGAAGGTAGGTGATCGTATCCGCCTCCAGCAGCGCCCCCTGTCGCTCGGTCAGGGCCTCACCTTCCAAGCGGACCCGCTCGTCCTGCACGAAGACCGTGGCCGAGTCGGCCCGGTAGCGGGTGACCGAGTAACCGCGCCGCTCGAGCAGCGCGCTGACGACTGAATCCGGCGCGGCGAAGCTGCGGGAGGGCGCGGTCGGCAGGCCCATCCGCTGCGCCGTGGCGCTGTCGAGCGACTGGCCCGGCTGGATCTGACGGGTGTCCCCCAGCGAGTCTCGGCGGGTCGTGTCCTGGAGCGCCCTCCGAGTCGTGGGCTGCCGCCGCTGCTGGCCGACCTGCGCCTCGGCGGGGGCGGCACCCGCCC